>DATBBO010000250.1:0-6150 GCA_036270995.1 Dongiaceae bacterium
ATGGCGGCGCTTTCGATGACAGCCGCAGCGAAGCTGTGCAACGGCGGGGCGAGGGGATAGGGAGCGAGGAGCGGGATGGCCTCGGTGATGCCGAGGGAGGAGAGGAGTCCCGCGAGCGGACCATAGGCAACGAAGAGCAGGATGAAGGCCGTCGCATCGCCGCGCTGCCGGCCGCGGCCAAAATTGCAGTAAAGCACCAGCAGCAGGTCGCGCAGGAGATAGATCGACACGGCCAGGGGGTAGAAGGCGAGATCGGGAACATGCGCGAGCTCGCTGGCGGCAACGAGCGGCCCGGAGAGGAGCCGGTGGCCGAGATCGCTGAGATCCGCGGAGAAGCAGAGGAGGAAGGCGCTAACCAGGGCCAAAGCGTAGACGGGAAGCCATTGGGGCATCAGCGACCAGGCCTGGCGCAGCTCGCCCGCAGCGAGTGCTGCGAGAAGCCAGCGATAGCGCATGACATCCTTGGGCTCCAGGAAGACGGCGAGATAGGTGAGCCCGACCGCGAGCAGGAAGGGAAGAATGAGCCAGGCGCCGAGCGCGCCGCCGGCGACCATGATCGGACGATAGAGGAATCCATCCCCATAGATCATGAGGAATAGCGCGAAGGCGAGCCAGGCGATGGGCCCGCTGCGGAACTTGAGCTCGACGCGCATCAGCCGGTAGATGCCGAACACGCTCCAGGCCAGGAACAGGCCGAGACTGGCGAGGTAGAAGCGTGGGCCGTCCCAGACCCAGCCATACCAGACCACGCCGGATGTCTGGAAATAGAACAGTGCGCCATCGAGCCTCCCCGAGGCGGCGATGCCCGCAAGGATGCCCACGATCTGGCTGAGTGTGACCCCGAGGCGCCGGCGGGTGGCTTGCCGGCGCAGCAGCGCCAGGCTCACCAGCATGGCCACGGCCTGGGCGAGCGCGCCTGCCCCCAGCAGCTGCAAGAGATTTGTCCATTGTCCTGGCGCCCAGGGCGCCGTGCCGCCCAGCCACCCAGCGATGACCTGAGCGATGAAAGCGAGGCCGGCGCAATGCCAGACATAGCTGGTGCCGCCGAGCAGCTTGCCCCAGCTCATCTGCCAGGCGCCCAGCGCCGACATCCGCTGGCCGTCCCAGGTCCCGCCGGCGATCTCCTCGGCCACGAGATCGGCGGCCCGGCGCGTGCCCCAGAGCAGAATGAGCAGGATGTAGATAGTCTCCCCGACCTGCGCCACGCCGGCCAGCTCGCGGTCATCCACGAGCCAGGTCAGCGCCAGGATCGCGCCGATGACCACCGGTGCCAGGAGCAGGCGGATAGCCGAGAACTGGAGCCAGAGATTGCGGCTGAGCTCCGGATTCATGAGGCCCGCTCCGGCGCCGCCACGCCGCTCATATAGAGCTCCTGCAGGCTCTCGCGCTCCGCGGCGAAATCGGCGATGGGAAGCTCCGCGGCGATCAGGCGGCGCAGCAACAGCGCCCGCTCATCGGCGCTTCCGGCAAAGTGGAAGTCGGCGGTGAGCCCTTCCACCATCAGCTCGCTTACGCCGGCCTCCGCCCGCAACAGCGCCTCGAGCCGGGCATCGGCATGGGCCAGGCGCAGCGTGATCGAGCTGGCGCGCCCGTCGCCCGGGGTGGCGAGGGCGCGGCTCTCCACCAGCCGGCCGCCCCGCAGCACGAGCATATGGGTCGAATAGTCCTCGAGCTCGCTCAGGATGTGGGAGGAGACGATGATGGTCATCCCTTCCCCCCTCAGCCGGAGGAGGGTCTCGGCCAGGCCCACCCGGGCTTCCGGATCCAGGCCCGAGGCCGGCTCGTCCAGAAGCAGCACGGGCGGGTGATGGACGATGCTCTGGGCGATGGCGAGGCGCTGGCGCAAACCCCGGGAGAGCGTTCCCGCCTTCTGCCGCAAGCGGTCGGCGATGCCTAGGCGCTCGGCCGCCATGTCAACCGCCGGCGCCCGATTCCCGGCCGGAAGGCCGAGGGCCGCTGCCCGATAGAGCAGGCATTGCTCGACGCTCAGCTCGTCATAGAGCCCGTAGCTGTCGGCGAGAAAGCCGAGACAGCGATGGCTCTCTCGGGGGCGGCTCAGCACATCCAGCCCCGCCACCTCGATATCGCCGGCATAGGGTGTGTCGAGGCCGGCGATGCAGCGCAGGAGCGTCGTCTTGCCGGCGCCGTTGGGGCCGACCAGCGCGGTGATGGTCTGGCCCTCGAGGCTGAACTCCACATTGTCGAGGGCGCGGGTGCCGGGATAGTCGAACACGAGCCCGCGGACGGAGATCATGTCGGTCATACTTCGCCAGGCGCCTTAGGGGGAGAGCTCAGGGTGAAGGGATTCTGTCCGCCGCACCACGCTCGCCCCCTCACCCCGGCCCCTCTCCCCCCTGTCGGGGAGCGAGGGGGTATCTAGACGGAGGGCTCAGATGCCGCCCATGCAGAGATACTTGATCTCCAGGAAGTCCTCGATGCCGTATTTCGAGCCTTCGCGGCCGATGCCGGATTCCTTCACGCCGCCGAAGGGGGCGACTTCGGTCGAGATGATGCCGGTATTGATGCCGACGATGCCGTACTCCACCTGCTCGGCGATGCGCCACACGCGGCCGATATCGCGGCTGTAGAAATAGGCCGCCAGACCGAACTCCGTGTCATTGGCCATCTGCACCGCCTCGTCATCGGTCTTGAAGCGGAAGAGTGGTGCCACGGGCCCGAAGGTCTCCTCCCGCGCCACCGCCATCTGGGTGTTCACATTGGCGAGGATCGTGGGCTCGAAGAAGCTGCCGCCGAGCTCGTGGCGCTTGCCGCCGGCGATCACCTTCGCGCCCTTCTTCACCGCATCGGTGATATGCTCCTCGACCTTGGCCACCGCCTTCATGTCGATGAGCGGCCCCTGATGGGTCTCGCCCTTGAGGCCGTCGCCGACCTTCAGCTTCCCGACCGCCGTCTTCAGCTTCTCGGCGAACTTGTCGTAGACGCCGTCCTGGATCAGCAGCCGGTTGGCGCAGACGCAGGTCTGGCCGGTGTTGCGATACTTCGAGGCGATCGCACCCTCGATCGCGGCATCGAGATCGGCATCGTCGAAGACGATGAAGGGCGCATTGCCGCCGAGCTCGAGGGAGACCTTCTTCACGGTCCCGGCGCATTGCTGCATCAGCAGCTTGCCGATCTCCGTCGAGCCGGTGAAGGAGAGCTTGCGCACCAGGGGATTGCCGGTCATCTCGCCGCCGATGGCCGCGGCCGAGCCGGTGACGACGTTCAGCACGCCCGCCGGGATGCCGGCGCGATGGGCGAGCTCGGCCAGCGCAGTGGCGGAGAAGGGAGTCTGGGAGGCGGGCTTGATCACCACCGGGCAGCCCGCGGCCAAGGCCGGCGCGCATTTGCGGGTGATCATGGCATTGGGGAAGTTCCAGGGCGTGATCGCGGCGACGACGCCGATCGGCTCCTTGATCACGACGATGCGCTTGTCGGGCTGGTGCTGCGGGATGGTGTCGCCATAGACCCGCTTCGCCTCCTCGGCGAACCATTCGACGAAGGAAGCGCCATAGGCGATCTCGCCCTTGGCCTCGGCGAGGGGCTTGCCCTGCTCCGCCGTCATGAGCATGGCGAGATCGTCCTGGTTCTCCATCATCAGGTTGAACCATTTGCGCAGGATGTTCGCGCGCTCCTTGGCGGTCTTCTTGCGCCAAGCCGGCCAAGCGGCATTGGCGGCCTCGATGGCGCGGCGGGTCTCCTGAGCGCCCATGCTCGGCACCGTGCCGAGGATCTCGCCCGTCGCCGGGTTGTTGACCTCGACGGTCTTGCCCGAATCGGCATCGGCCCATTTCCCGTTGATGTAGCATTGCTGGCGGAACAGGCTCTGGTCCTTCAACGGCAGGACGGGAGCGGCGGCTTTCTTGGCAACTTGCTGCATGTCGGACCTCGCGGGAGAAACCGGTTGTCGGGAATGGGTTGGCGGCAGTATAGCGGCGGTCAGGCCAAGAGCAACCGCGCCCGGCCGGCACGAAAACGCCGCGCTGGAGACATGGTTTGGCCAAGCTCGCCGCGCAAGCTCGCGGCGGATCGCAAGGAAACGGAAAATATGCGCTCTGCAATGCCGGCAGGCCTTCTCATCACCCTAATGACGGTATGGCTTTGCGCCGTTCCGGCCTTGGCGGAGGATGATGACGCGCAGCCGGACCCCGAGGCCCGGATCTCCCAGCCGGCGGAGATGAAGCAGCTCCTGACAAATCAGACCCTCTATGGGCGCTACAGCTTCGGCGGCAAAGCCTGGGCGGAATACCAAGCTGCCGACGGCCGGACGGCCTATAAGGAGGAGAACTGCATCTATGCCGGGCATTGGTGGATCCAGGACGACCTGGTCTGCTACCGCTACGAGGCCTTCCAGAACGGCAAGCCGGCCTGCTTCGGCCTGTTCCTGCGCGACAACCAGCTCACCTTCTACATGCCCGGCATGAACGGGACCTGGTTCCTGAACGCCTATACGATCGATCGCCGCGCGGGCAATCCGGACAGGATGCCCGTCGAAGGCGAGCCCTGCGTCGGCGCTTAGCCTAATCGGGCTCGTAACCCGCGCTGCGGATGGCCGCCGTCACCGCCCCGCGGCAATGGTCGCAGCTCATCCCCTCGACCCGGAAGCTCAGCATGTCCCGTCCTCGTCCCAATGCCCAATGGACGGAAAGATGCGGCTTCCTCTGGCGGGAATGTCAACGGCCGCTACCGCCCCTGCCCTATTCTACGGTCACGCTCTTCGCCAGGTTGCGCGGCTGGTCGACATCGGTGCCCTTGGCCACGGCGGCGTGATAGGCAAGGAGCTGGACCGGCAAGGCATAGATGATGGGCGCCACGAAGGGATCGGCGGCCGGCACCTCGATCACATGGGCCGCCTTGCGCCCGAGCCGCTCGATCCCGGCCTTGTCGGCGATCAGGATCACCCGTCCGCCGCGCGCCGCCGCCTCTTCCAGATTGGAAGCCGTCTTGTCGAAGAGCTCGTCAGTGGGCGCCACGACGATGACCGGCATCTCCTCGTCGATGAGGGCGATGGGTCCATGCTTCATCTCGCCGGCCGCATAGCCTTCGGCGTGGATGTAGGAGAGCTCCTTCAGCTTGAGGGCGCCCTCCATGGCGATGGGGAAGGTGGGACCCCGGCCGAGGAAGAGGACGTCCCTGGCTTCGGCGATCTTATGGGCGACGGCGCGGATCTGGGCTTCGCCTGCGAGCACTTCGGCGATATGGGCCGGGACCTCGGCCATGGCGCGGACCAGCTGGCCCTCCTGCGCCGCATCGATGGCCCCGCGCGCTCGGGCCGCACGCAAAGCGAGGCAGCCCAGCACGACGAGCTGGGTGGTGAAGGCCTTGGTCGAGGCGACGCCGATCTCGGGGCCCGCCAGGGTCGGCAGCACACAATCGGCCTCGCGCGCCATGGTGCTCTCGGGCGAGTTGACGACGGCGATGAGCTTGTGGCCCTGGCTCTTGGCATAGCGCATGGCCGCAAGCGTGTCGGCCGTCTCGCCGGATTGCGAGATGCCGAGGGTGGCACCCTTCGCCGGCAAGGGCGCCGCGCGATAGCGGAACTCGGAGGCGATGTCGATCTCGACCGGCAAGCGCGCCAGCTTCTCGAACCAGTATTTGGCGACGCAGCCGGCAAGAAAAGCGGTGCCACAGCCGACGATGGCGAGGCGATCGATCTCCCCGAGATCGACAGGAAGCGCCGGCAGCGAGGTCTGCCGGGTCAGCGGATTGACCAGGGATTCCAGGGTCTCGCCGATCACCGCCGGCTGCTCGCAGATCTCCTTCATCATGAAGTGGCGGTGGTTGCCCTTTCCCACCATGGCGCCGGAGAGCGCCGTCGCGCGGGCCTGGCGCTGGACCTCCTGACCGCGGTTGAAGAAGGAGGCGCCGTCGGCGCTGAGCAGGGTCCAGTCGTCCTCTTCCAGATAGGCGATTTTCTGGGTGAAGGGGGCAAGCGCCAGCGCGTCGGAACCCAGATACATCGCGCCCTCGCCATAGCCCACGGCGAGCGGTGCGCCGCGGCGGGCGCCGACCATGATGTCCGGCCGCCCGGCGAAGATCACCGCCAGCGAGAAGGCACCCTTCAGGCGCTTCATGGCCGTGTCCATCGCCTGCTCCGGCGTGCGCTGGCGCTCCAGCTCATGGGTCAGGAGGTGGGCAACCACCTCCGTATCG
>DATBBO010000251.1:0-4628 GCA_036270995.1 Dongiaceae bacterium
CGCTTCGTCTTCGTCGTCGCCCCCGACAAGAGCGAGATCTATCCCGAGCATCTGCCCGACGGGGTGCCCTCAGCGCCCTTCACGGCGCTGGATCAGCTGATGGCCGCCCTCAAGGCTCAGAGCCGCTTCGACTTCATCGATCTCAGGCCCCTGCTGAAGGCGGCCAAGGCCAAGGACCAGATCTATTACAAGACCGATTCCCACTGGAACAGCCTGGGCGCCTATCTGGCGCTGGCCACGGTGCTGCAGGGACGCCTGCCCCAGGGCGTCTCGCTTCCGGCCCTCGCCGAGTACCGCCTTGACCCCAGGCCCTTCGCCGGCGATCTGGTGCAGCTGCTTGGCCTCGACTGCTGCATCAGCGAGCCCCAGGGCAAGCTGATCCGCAGCTTCCCCGACCCGATCAAGGACAGCGGCTTCAAGATTGAGGACGGCCAGGAGGTCCGGTGGATCGATACCACCCATAGCGAGCTGCCGCCGATCTTCGTCTATGGCGATTCCTTCGCCGATGCCTGGCTGGCTCCGCTCGCCGATGTAACGGGCCGGGTCGTCTACCGGCGCAACGACCATCCGCTCCACGCAAGCGAGGTCGAGGCGGAGAAGCCGGGCCTCTTCATCTACGAGATCGTGCAGCGCCGCATCGGCGGCGCGCCGCAGCCTTTGGTCTTCCCCTGAGGGGAGTCCTTCGGCGGATGCAGGGTGCGCTCGGCGACCGGCTGCTGGTTGCGTTCTTCGCCCTCTTTCTGCTGACCCCGGCGGCGCTGCACATTCTGGGCCTCGGCCAGGCGACATCGCGCGACGAGATGCGCGATCTGGTGGAGCGCCCGCGCTTCCCCACCTCGCTGGACGACTGGCGCAATCTGGGCCGCGAGCTCGACGCCTATCTCGCCGATCGCTTCGGGCTGCGCCCGCAGCTGGTCATGGCGGCCAATCGCCTCAGCTTCGCCTTCCGCCTGCCCGCGGGAAAGAGCGTGGTCGCCGGCCGCGAGGACTGGCTCTATTCCAACTTCTACGGCGAGATCGACCAGTATGCGGGCCTCACCTTGCTGAGCCTGCCGCAGATCGAGGGCTGGATCAGGGCGCTCAAGCGCGAGCGCGACTGGCTCGCCGCGCGCGGCATCAAGTTCGTCTTCGTCATCGTCCCCGACAAGAGCGAGATCTATCCCGAGTATCTCCCCGAGGGCTTGCCGCGCGGCCAGATCACGCCTGCCGACCAGATCATCGCCGCCCTCAAGCAGGAGGGCGGCATCGATTTCGTCGATCTGGCCCCGGTGCTGAAGGCGGCCAAGGCAACCGGCCAGATCTATTACCGGACCGACAACCACTGGAATCCCACCGGCGCCTATTACGGCCTGGCGGCGGTGATGGCGGGGCGCTGGCCGGCGGGCGTCAGTCTGCCGCCGCTCTCCGCCTATCGCATCGATCGGAAACCCTTCGCCGGGCCGCTGATCATGTTCCTGAAGCTGCAATGCTGCCTGAGCGAGCCCCATGACGACCTGGTGCGGCGCTTCCCGAGCCCGGTGACGTTCCAGGGCGACCTGGCGGAGCCCGACTCGGGCGATGCCTGGATCGACACCGACCATCCCCAATACCCGTCCGTCTTCCTGATCGCCGATTCCTTCTCCTGGTCCTGGTTCCAGCTGCTGCCCGATGTGGCCCGTCGCGTGGTCTATCGCCGGCATAGCCAGCCGGTCCCCACCGCTCTGATCGAGAAGGAGAAGCCCGCGATCCTGATCTACGAGCTGACCGACAGCTATCTGATGGGCCCGCCGGATCGTCTGCCTTAGGCCCGGGCGCCTGCGACTTCCTGGCGGCGGTAGCGAAGTTTCATCGGCCGGGCGCTATGCTATGGTGCCGCCGCAAGTAATGGGAACGGAAAGAGAATCTTGAGCACGAAGCCTTCTGTCGTCTCGGAGAAGAGCTGGGATCTGGTCAAGCGCCTGGCGCGCGAATATATGCGCCCGCAGCTCCGGTTGATCCTGATCTCGCTCCTGTTCATGGCCGTCTTCTCGGGCTGCACGGCAGGGCTTCCCTGGTTGATGAAGCCCATCGTCAACCTCGCCTTCGGCGACAAGAACATCACCCTCCTCTACGAGATAGCGGCGGCGGTGCTGGCTCTCTTCTTCGTGCGTGGCTGGGCGGCCTTCATCCAGTCGACGACGATGAATCAGGCTGGCCAGACCATCGTCGCCACGCTGCAGAACCAGCTCTTCTCCCACATCATCCGGGCCGACATGGCCTTTTTCGCCCATCAGTCCCCGGGCTCCCTCACCTCGCGCTTCACCCTCGACGCCAATATGATGCGAGGCGCCGTCTCAGGCACGCTCACGAGCATCGGGCGTGACTTCGTCACCGTCGTCGGGCTGACGGTGGTCATGTTCCATATGGACTGGATCCTCGCCTGCATCGCCTCGCTGGCGATGCCTTTCGCGGTGCTGCCCATCACCCGGATCGGCAAGCGCATGCGCAAGGTCTCTCACGGGACGCAACAGGAGGTGGGCACGCTCGCTGTCCTGCTCGACGAGGCGTTTCAGGGCATCCGCCAGGTCAAGGCCCATGGCATGGAGGCTTACGAGGAATCCCGGGTTCGCGGCACCCTCAGCCGGCTGCTGAGGCTCGTGATCAAGGCGGAGCGCACCCGCTCCTACGCCAATCCAGCGATCGACGGACTCCTCGGCGTCGCCATCGCCGCGGTCATGATCTATGGCGGTCACCGGGTGATCAACGGTACGAGCACGCCGGGCGATTTCTTCGCCTTCCTCGGCGCGGCGATGCTCGCCTACGATCCGCTGAAGCGCCTCTCCACCCTCAATGCCGGGCTGCAGGAAGGACTTGCCGCGGCGGAGCGGGTCTTCTCCATCATCGATTCCAAGCCGGTCATCGTCGACAATCCCGGGGCCAAGCCGGTGAAGATCGCCGGCGGCGCGCTGCAGCTCAGTGACGTCACCTTTACCTATGACGGCGAGACCACGGCCCTCGATCGGTTCGATATCACCGTTCCCGCGGGCTCCCATGTCGCTTTGGTCGGCCCGTCGGGCGCTGGCAAGACCACGGTCTTCAACCTGATCCTGCGCTTCTTCGACCCAGACCGGGGCCGCGTGCTGATAGATGGCCAGGACCTCAAGCAGGTAACGCTGGGCTCGCTGCGCGCCTCCATCGCACTGGTGAGCCAGGACAGCATGCTCTTCGACGACACGGTCCGGGAGAACATCCTCTATGGCCGTCCCGGCGCGACCCAGGCCGAGGTCGAAGCCGCGGCCGCCGCCGCCCATGCCGCGGGCTTCATCGGCCAGCTGCCCCAGGGCTATGACACGCCGGTGGGCCCGCGCGGCGTCAGGCTCTCGGGCGGCCAGCGCCAGCGCATCCTCATCGCCCGCGCCATGCTGCGGAACGCACCGATCCTACTGCTGGACGAGGCCACCTCCGCCCTCGACAACGAATCGGAGCGCATGGTCCAGGCGGCGCTGGCGGAGCTGAAGCAGGGCCGGACCACCATGGTCATCGCCCATCGCCTCTCCACCGTCGTCTCCGCCGATTGCATCTATGTCATGGAGCATGGCCGCATCGTCGAACGCGGCCGGCATGTGGAGCTGATCGCCCGCGGCGGGGTCTATGCCCGGCTCTACGCCCAGCAATTCGCCGAGGAGTCCGAGGCCCCACCGGTCCGCGAGGCCATCGGCTGAGCGATGCGCCGCTTCCGCGCCTTCCTCGCCTCCGAGACCGGGCGGGGGCTGGTGTCGGCTCTCGCCGTCTTCTACATGCGCCTCGTCTATGCCACCAACCGCTGGAGCCGCGTGGGCGAGGAGGTCTTCGCCCGCCTGCTGGTGGCGGAGCGCCGCATGGTCATCTGCTTCTGGCATGGCCGGCTGATGATGATGCCCTTCGCCCGCGGTGGACCCAGGCCCTATGCCGTAATGATTTCGGGCCATCGCGACGGGCTGATGATCGCGGGCGTCGTCGCCCGCTTCGGCATCGGCGTTGTGCGCGGCTCCTCCTCGCGCCAGCCGGCGCGGGCCTTGCGCCAGGCCGCGCGGCTCTGCCGTGACGGCAGCCTGCTCTGCATTACCCCCGACGGCCCGCGGGGCCCGCGCATGCGCGCCGCCCCGGGCGCGGTGATGACGGCGGAACTCGCCCATGCGGTGATCCTGCCGGTCGCCTACGGGACGACGCGGCGCCGCATCCTCAAGAGCTGGGATCGCTTTCTGCTGCCGCTGCCTTTCGGGCGCGGCGTGTTCATCGCCGGCGAGGCCATAGAGGCGCCCGGCAGGCTCGACGAGGCCGGGCGTGAGGCGCTGCGCCTGCGCCTGGAGGCGGCGCTCAACGCGGTGACGGCGGAGGCCGACCGGCTGACCGGGCATGACCCGATCGCACCCGCTCCGTCGCGCTGGCCTATGGTGAGGGCGTGATCCGCTCCCTCTATCGCGGCGCGACCTGGCTGGCCGCTCCCCTGCTGCGCCGCCATCTCGCCCGGCGCTTGCGTCAGGGCAAGGAGGAGGCAGAGCGCCTCGGTGAGCGCTATGGCAAGGCGAGCTTGGCACGCCCCGCTGGGCGGCTTGCCTGGCTTCATGGCGCCAGCGTCGGCGAGACCCAGTCACTGCTGCCGCTGATCGAGGCGCTGGCGGCGCGCCAGC
>DATBBO010000252.1:0-6758 GCA_036270995.1 Dongiaceae bacterium
GACCCGACTGTCGATCTCGGTGCCGGCGAGGAAGGTCAGCAGGATGGCGCCGAATCCGGCAAGAAAATTGACCCAGTCGGTGATGGTCAGCCCCACGAGATTGCCGGCCAAAGCGCCGATCATGATCTCAATCAGCGCCACCGACATGGCGACGCGGATCGAGATGATCGAGGCGAGGAGCGCCAGCCCCAGCCACAATGCGGAGGTCAACCACATACCGCCCATAACCCGCCTCCTCCGCCGCCTCGCTCGGCGGCCTGGATGCGACCGGCCCGAAGGCACGGCCCGGAATACTGTCGGCGGGCATGAAAAAACCCGCCTGCGGCGGGTTTGCGAAAGCGATCCCACCGCGCAGAACCACGCGGCAGGAGTCATCAGCCCATAGGGCGGTTTTGGGGGACCCCATCCCCTTCTGTCTTTCATACCTATGTGATGGGCCGGCCGCCGTCAAGGCTTGCCTAACGCTCGAACATATCGACCGGTCCTGGTGCGGGGCGGCCCTCGCGCGCCACGGCCTCTCGGTACATGAGGCCGATGCGGCGATAGAACTCGGGCCAGGCAAAGCTCTGGCCCCGTATGCGGGCCGCGGCCGACATGCGCCGGCGCAATTCTTCATCCTCCGCCAGACGCCTCAGGCGATCGGCGATGGCCTCGGAATCACCGACGGGCACGACGAATCCTTCGATCCCGTCGCGCACCGCCGAGCCTGCATTGGCGGAGACAATGCAGGGCAGGCCGCAGGCCAGCGCCTCGTAGATCACATAGACCCCGCCCTCGGCGAGGGAGGGGAAGACGAAGACATCGGCGCTCTGATAGGTCTCGTGCAGCCGGGCATTCGGCACGAAGCCCAGATAGCGGATGCCGGCGGGCTGCCGGGCGACCAGATCGAGGATGTATTTGTCCTTGGGGACGCCGACGAAGACGAGCTCGGCCTCCTTCAGCGCCGCGCCCTGCCAGCCGGCCAGGAGATGATGCACGCCCTTGCGCACGGACATATGGCCAGCGAAGAGGGCGCGGAAGGGGCCCGGCGGACGCGGGCCCTCGGCCGGGCGGAAGCGCGCCGCATCCACGCCGAGCGGCATGCGGAAGATGCGGCCCGGCTCGACCCCATGCTCGATCAGGGAGCGCTCGGCGAAGGCCGACTGGGCGATGTGGAAATCCGCTCGCGGCAGCTCGGCCAGCAGCTCGCCCGATGGCTGGCTCGGCCCCGGCCAGGGCACGCCGAGGCGCCGGTACTCGGCGGCGACCAGCGGCATGGTCGAAGGCGGCAGCGTCGATTCCAGCATCGCGGTCAGGCCGCGACTGCGCGCGAAGCAGAGGCTCCGCGCGCAGGACTCCTGGAATCCGTGGAAGATGCCGCGGCTCTCTGCCCCGACATGGCGGGCGAGCCAGCGCACCGCGAGCCGGTCGTGGATGGCATTGCCGATGCGATAGTCCTTGAACCAGCCATAGCAGAGCTCGGGCAGCGGCCCCGAGACCTGGACCACGAGAGCCGGATCCATCTCCGCCAGGCGCCGGCGTTCCAGCTTTTCCTCGACGCGGCGCCGGCGCTCCCTGGGCAGGAGCGCCAGCATCGTGAAGGGGACATGCCCGGGCTTGTAGTAGAAGCCGGTGAGGAACCGTGTCGGGATGCCGCTGGCCGCCGCACCCATCGGCACACGATACATGTTGCCCTGCTTGGACGGGTGGCTGACGACGGCGCGAATCTCCGCCACCGCCTCAACCCTCGAGGCGAAAGCCGATACCGGCCAGCGCCTGCTTCAGCCCGGCAACATCCTCGCGATAGCTCCAGCGCTCGATGATCTCGAAGCTGCGCCGCCCCATGGCGGCGCTGCGGGCGGGCGAGGCGAGCACATCGCGGAAGGCCTGGGCCAGCGCATCGGCGTCGCCCATGGGCACGATGGCGCCGTTCTCGCCGGGATGCACGAGATCGGGGCCGGAGCCGACCTTGTCGCTGACGACGATGGCACGGCCCGCATTCATCGCCTCGTTGACCACGAGACCCCAGGGCTCCTGGCGCGAGGGCAGCACGAATAAATCGGCGGCATCGTAGAAGGCGGGCAGCTCGCGCTGATTGCGGAAGCCCGCGAAGAGGACGCGATCGGCGAGGCCGAGCTCGCGCGCCCGCGCCTCGAGCTGGCCGCGCAAGGGTCCATCGCCCACGAGGATCAGGCTCGTCTCGGGCTTGCCGATGCGTGCAAAGGCTTCCAGCAGCACATCGGGTGCCTTGATATGGGTCAGCTTGCCGGAGAAGAGGATGCGCGGACGATCTGCCGGCAGCCCGAGCGAGGCGAGGAACGCTGCGCGGCCAGTGGCGGCGGCCTCGGCCCCCGCGCGGAAGCGCGCATTGTCCACGGCGTAGGGCATGGAATAGACCTTGGCCGGATCGAAGCCCTGCTCGATCCAGTACTGGCGGTTCAGCGTTCCGATGGCGAGCACGCCATCGACCAGGCGCGCCAGCGCGCCGAAGACGCGGCGCTTCGCCACGCGCCTCACCCCGCCGCGCGGCTTGCTGATGGCGGTTGGCTCGTCGCGCAACAGGATCTTCAGCCCCCGCGCCTTGGCGCCGAGCATGGCGATCTGGTGGAAGACGCGGGCATAGCCATGGACCCAGAGCACATCGAAGCGCCCCTCAGCCAGGCGCCGGCCAAGCCCATAATTGAGAGGCCGCAGGAAGGGCGTGACCCGCAGGGGATCGCCAAGCGCGGGCAGAAACTCGTGCTCATAGCCCTCGAGCAGCGGCACGTCCCAGGCGATCGTCTGGCCGAAACCCTTGTCGACATAGCTCTTCAGCCCCATGGGACTGCGAAAGAAGGCCTTGAGCTCGATGCCGGGCTCGGCCGCGATCAGGCGAAGAAGTGGTGCCTGATATTGAATCGGATGTGTTGCGAGATAGGCGATCCTGACGCTCATCGGCCGGCCACCTCGTCGAGCATGCCCGAGAGGCGCCGGCGAAAGCTCTCGCGGGAGAAGTAGTCGAGCCCCTCGGGGCGGCCGCGAGGACGCGCCAGCGCGGCGCGGATGCCGGCGGCGACGCTCGCCGGATCGTCGGGATCGACGATCGGGCCCAGCATGCCGTCGCGCATCGCCTCGCGGCTGCCGTCCTTGGCACTCGCCATGGCCGGCACGCCTGCGGCCATCGCCTCCAGGATCACGATTCCCATGCCCTCGCCCCGGCTCGGCATCACATAGGCATCGGCGAGATGGTAATGGGCCACCTTCTCCTCCTCGGCGATGCGGCCGGTGAAGATCACCCGGTCGACAAGCCCGAGATCCTTCGCCTTCGCCTCCAGCCGCGGCCGGTCCGGACCGGTGCCGCCGATGAGATAGACCAGATCGGGATGGTCCGACAGCAGGCCCGGCATCGCCTGCATCACCTCATCCATCCCCTTGGCGCGCTGCTCGCTCACCAGACGGCCAAAGGTGAAGAGCACACGCTTGCCGGCAAGACCGTAGCGCTCGGCCAGCGCCGGGTCGCGCGGTCCCGGTCGGAACAGGTCGAGATCGACGGTGCAGGGCAGCAGGCGCAAGCGCTCCGCGGGCAGATGGGCCCAGTCCTGGAAGCGGGCGGACGTCACCTCGCTGATGGAGATCACCCGGTCGGCGCGGCGGGCGAGCCAGGTCAGCAGCGGATTCTTCGGCCGATCCCAGGCATCGATGCCGTAGATGAAAAGCCACAGCGGCGTGCCGGTCGCGAGCATCGCCAGATATGCCACCGGCAGCAGCCGGATATGGGCGGCGAGGATCAGATCCGGCCGGGTCGCGGCAACGGCGCGCAGGCTCTCCGCCAGGAAGGCGCGGGTACCTCCCGCCGCGGCGACGCGCCAATCGACTTTCGCGGGGATCGCCTCGCTGCCATCGCCGGCGATGCGCGGCAAGGCGACGATCTGCTCGACGCGGGGATCATGCACCAGCGCGTCGAGCACATCGCGGTTGTTGCGCGAGATGCCACCATGGCCGCCATAGGCGTCATGAAGAAACATCATGACCCTCATCGCGCCAGCCGCCGTTTGACGATCTCCGCCGCGTCGAGAGCGCTGAGCCGCCAGAACCAGGGCCGAAGATAGAGCCGGCGCTCAGTTGCCAGGCGCCGCGCCAAAGGGTGGCGGGAGGCATAGCCGGCCATGCCCGCGGCCAGACGTGCCCGCTGATCCGCCGCGAGATCGGCGGGCTCATCGATCAGCCCGCGCCCGCCGGCCTCAGCATGCTCGATGAACGCGGTGAGAAGCCGCCAGGTCGCAGCGACGCTGAAGCGGGCCTCGATATCCTTCGCCGCCGCCTCGGCCACGTTGCGGGCGAAGGCCGGATCGGCGGCGAGCCGCGCCAGCGCGCGGCGCGCCGAAGGGTAGTCGTTGACCAGGAATCCCGTCCTGCCATCGCCGATCAGCTCGGCCTGCGCATTATCGCCCCAGGGCGTGGATTGCACGATCACCGGCAGGCCCGCCAGCGCCGCCTCCGCCAATGCATAGCCGAAGGATTCGCCGTAGCGCGCGTAGTGCAGCATGGCATCGCTGGCGGCGAGATATCGCGCCACCGTCGCGCGATCGTTGGTGAAGGGCGCCAGCGTCACGCGATTGCCCATCAGCCGGCGAATGACGCCATGGCGGTTCATGGGCGCCGAGAGAAAGACGAGATGAAGCCGTGGCAGATCGGACAGAAGCCGCGCGCCATGGAGGATGAGAAGGTCGCTCCACTTCCGCGGATCGGGGCGCCCGAGCCGGATCGCGATGAAGGCATCGGCCGGCAAGCCGAGCGCCCGGCGCAGCGCCACACGATCCTCGGCCGGTGCCGGGGCGGCCGCCACGGGGTTGTTGCCCGCGGCAAGCGCGAGGGGTGCGGCGGCGATCTCCTCCGCACTCGGCCAATGTCCGAACATCTGGCGCAGATATTTGGCCAGCGTCGTGCCCGAGACCGCGAAGCTGCCCTTGAGCCCGGCGGCGATCGCGCCCCGGTCGAGCCAGCCGAAATGGCTCACCTCCAGCGGCAAGACGGGCCCGGCTGCCAGGCGGCGAATCAGCTGGGTCCATTTCGCCTCCGGTCGGCCCGAGCGATTGAGCAGGGCTACGGCCGGGCCATAGCCAGCGATGGCCTCGCCGGCAGCGGCATGATCGCCGGCGAAGACCTGGACAGGGATGCCGGCGGCGCGCAAGCGCTCGCCCGTCGGCCCGTCGCGATCGAGCGCGACCACCCGCTGGCCGCTCGGCCCCTCGGCCGCGGTGGCCAGAAGCTCGATGGAGCGCTCGGTCCCGCCCTGGCCGAGATCGGCGGCGACATGGATGACGGGATTCATGGATGGGCGACGTTTGCCTGAGGGGAGTCGAGGCTCATCTTGGGCGCGCGAACATAGCACCGTCACCTGCCTGGCGACAGCGGAGCGCATCGGCTATAGGCTGCCTCCGCCCGGGAACACTGGCTGGCCGGTGCGCATTCAATGCTGACCGAGGGAACGATCCTTGCGCATTCTCCACGTCATCGGCGATCTGGCGCCCGAGAGCGGAGGTCCGGCCAAGGCCGGCTTCGAAATGGCCCGGGCGGTGGCGCGGCGCGGCCATGATGTCGCGATCTATGCCACCGATTTCGGCCAGCCGCCCGAGGCGCCCCGGGAGCGCCAGCGCGACGGCGTGACCATCCGGCTCTTTCCTCTGCAGCCGCCGAAGATCTGGCTCGCCTCCTGGCCCATGCGCCGGGCGCTGGCAGCCGAGCTGCCGGGCTTCGACGTGATCCATCTCCACTCCCTCTATCTTTTCCACGATTGGGTGGTCCGCGATCTGGCGCGCCGGTATCGCAAGCCCTATCTGCTGCGACCCCACGGGACCCTCGATCCCTACATCTTCCAGCGCCGGCGCCTGAAGAAGATCCTGTTCGACCATTGGTTCCAGAACCGCCTGCTGGCCGAGGCCGCTGCCATCCACTACACCGCCGAGGAGGAGATGCGCCTGGCGGAGCCCTATGTCCATGGTGCGCCCGGCGTGGTGATCCCCAACGGACTCGACCCGACGGAGTATTCGCGCCTGCCGGCCAAGGGCAGCTTCCGTGAGAAGCATCCGGAGATCGGCAACCGCCAGATCCTGCTCTTCCTCGGACGGATCAATTTCAAGAAGGGTCTCGACATCCTCGCCGCCGCTGTCGGCCGGCTGAAGCGTGAGGATCTGCACCTGGTCATCGCCGGTCCCGATGGCGGCTATCTCGCCGAAGCCGAGCGGTTCGTCGCCGAGGCCGGCATCGCGCCCCGCACCAGCTTCGTCGGCATGCTTCAGGGCGATGCCAAGCTCGCCGCCTTCGCCGATGCGAGCCTGTTCCTGCTGCCCTCCTACAGCGAGAATTTCGGCATTGCCGTCATCGAGGCGATGGCCTGCGGCCTGCCGGTGCTGATCTCGGATCGGGTCAATATTTGGCGCGAGGTGGTGGCGGATGGCGCTGGCCTCGCCGCCCCGCCGGAGCCCGCGGCTTTCGCCGAGCGGATCCAGGCGCTGCTGGCCGAGCCGGGCCAGATGGTGCGCATGGGCCAGGCTGGCCGGGCCGGTGTCGCGCGGCGCTACGATTGGGCCAACATCGCGCTCCGCCTCGAAGAGGTTTATGCCGGAATCATCGCCGGCAGGCGCGATCTCGGCTGACGGGCCCTCCTTGCGCCTGCTGATCTACGGCCTGAATCACGCGCCCGAGCCCACCGGGATCGGCAAGTTCACCGGAGAGATGGCCGCCTGGCTCGCCGCCCGCGGCCATCAGGTGCGGGTCGTCACCGCCCCGCCCTATTACCC
>DATBBO010000253.1:0-20472 GCA_036270995.1 Dongiaceae bacterium
CGGCGATGCCAGCTTGACGCTGATCGTGGACGAGCCGCTGCTGCGGGAGCTGACGCCGCCGGGCTTCCTGCGGGATGGCGCGGCGTTGGCATTTCGCCGGCAGCGCCTGCGGATCGATCCCAGGGCGCAGGCGCTCGTGGCCCTGCTGCGGCACAGCCTGCGCGAGAAGATTGCCGAGCCCCTGGAGGCCGAAGGCCTCGCCCTCACCCTCCTCCGCCGGTCGCTGGGCCCGCGCACCACCCACGCGGCGGGCGCCAGCTTCGGGCGGCAGCGCCTGGTGGATCGTGCCAAGCTCGTTCTGGCGAGCGACCTGGCGCGGCGTTGGACCCTGGCCGAGATCGCCTCCGAGCTGCGAGCCTCCCCGGTCTATCTGACCCAGGTCTTCCAGCAGGTGGAGGGGGTGCCTCTCTATCGCTACCAGCTGCGCCTTCGCCTGGCGCGGGCGCTGGATCTTCTCGCGCAATATGAGGATCTGACCGCGCTGGGCCTGGATCTCGGCTTCTCCAGCCACAGCCATTTCAGCGCCGCATTCCGCAGCGTTTACGGCCGCTCGCCCTCGGAATTCAAGCGGTCCGCGCTGCATCGTTAGGTTCCACCGCGCAAGTCGCTAAAGATTCTGACAGCGGCCTTGCCTCATGCCGTGACTTACTGGCGGCGCCCGAAGATCGGGCGTTCACGGAGGGCGATGTCATGACGGAGAGGACCTGCGCCGCTTGCGACTGCGAGCTCGATGGCGATTTCATCAAGGTGCAGATCGGCGGCAAGACCGTCGAGGTCTGCTGCGAGGACTGCGCGCGGAAGCTCAAGGAGGCCCACGCTTCCGCCATCGCGACCCGGAAGGGCTGAGCGATGGATGGAAATCGGCCAACCATGGCGGGCGACAGCGGCACGGCGGATCAAAGGCGGAAGGCCGAGCGATTCCGGGCGCTGCATGTTCGGGGAACGCCGGTCATCCTGTTCAATATCTGGGATCCGGGCAGCGCCAAGGCGGTTGCTTCAAGCGGCGCGCTGGCGCTCGCGACGGGCAGCTGGTCGGTCGCCCATGCCAATGGCTTCGCCGATGGCGAGGAGACCCCGCTCGCTTTGGCGATCGACAATCTGCGGCGGATCACGCGGGCCGTCGATCTTCCGGTGACGATCGATCTCGAAAGTGGCTATGGCGAAGCGCCGGAAAGGGTCGGTGAGACTATACGCCAAGCGATCGAGGGGGGAGCCGTGGGCTGCAACCTCGAGGACAGCTTTCCGACGGATGGAAAGCTCCGCGAGACAGCCGATCAGGCCGCTCGTCTCCGGCGGGCGCGAGAGATGGCGGACGGCGCCGGCATCGGCTTCTTCATCAATGCGAGGACCGATGTCTTCTTCCAGCGGCCGCCTGAGCAGCATGATGACCAGATGCTCGTGGCCGCGATCGAGCGATCGCGCGCTTATGCCGATGCCGGCGCTGATGGGCTGTTCGCCCCGGGCCTCAGCGACCTCGCTCTTATCGGGCGTCTCGCCGAGGCTTCGCCTCTGCCGCTGAACGTCATGGTCGATGGGCGCACTCCGCCGCTGCGCTCCCTTGCCGAGCAAGGCGTGGCCAGGGTGAGCCACGGCCCCGGGCCCTATCTCCTGGCGATGAAGGCGCTGGAAGAGGCAGCGCTGAAGGCGAGCAAAGGATGAACCTCGGCTTTCAGGAATTGGGCCGGCAACGGCTAGGTCGCGTGGCGGAAGCGGTCTCGAGATTGGCGAGGCAGGCTTCGCTCGGGCTCACCGCATGTTGCATCCGGGCGAGCGACGCCGTGCAGCTATGGCGCGAGCGGGGTCGGCAGCGGCGTGCCTTGCAGAACCTGAATGACGACATGCTGAAGGATATCGGGGTGTCGCGCTGTGACGTGTATCGCGAGAGCTCGAAGTCGTTCTGGCGCGAGTGACGACCGTTGGATCCTGGCTCTCGTCTAGGGAATGGCGCAGATCACGCCTGCATTTTCGACCTTCTTTGCGCCATCCGTTCAGCAGCCCATCCGGCGGCGTTTTCGAGCTCTTTCAGGGCGGTGGAATCTCTGCCGGTCCTCTTGAAGAAGCCATGGTCCTCGCCCTTGACCACGGTCAAGAGATTGCCCGGATTTGCACCGAGCCTGCCGAATAGCCGGGTCGAGTCGTCGAGAACCGCATCGGTCTCGGCGGCGAGGACATAGGCCGGCTCGGTGATTTCGCCCGCGAATGCGGTTGGCCAGACGACGTCACCGCCGAGGCGGCGATACATGACCGCGAGCGTCTGGGAGTCGAGCCCGTTCTCCGGCGTGCCGTAGCGGGCGATGCTTGCGCTCTCGATGAGCCCATATCCGCCATAGAGCAGGACAAGCCCCGCAATTCGAGCACGCATCGGCGCATCGAGCCCCTGCAATCCCCAAAGGGCGATACAAGCTCCGGCGCTGTCGCCTGCGAGGAAAATGCTGGCTTCGCCCGTCATCGCTCCGCAGGCGGCCACCGCATCCTCGCGCTGCGCTGGGAAGGGATGCTCCGGCGCAAGGCGATAGCGCGCCGAGAACACGCGCATCCGGGAAAGCCTCGCCAGCCAGGCAGTCATGCAGCGATGGGTCTCAGGACTTCCTGCCACGAAGCCGCCGCCGTGGAAATAGACGAAGACAGCATCCGCGATGCAGTCTCGCGGCGTGAAGAGCAGGCCGCCGCGGAAGGCGCCTTCCGGCGCCAGTTCCGTCTCGATGATATCTTCCGGCAGAGCGCCCGCCATCTCCGCCGCATCGCGCGCATGATGCGCCCGCAGCTCCTCGGGGTTCGAGCGGGCCCAGGAGATTGTCATATTATTCGTCCCAGTTCGGCATTGACCTCGGTGGCGCGCGAGAGAATGATCGATAGCTGGCAGTTCCCGCAACCATGAAGCAGGGAATGCAGCTTGAGGCAGGGACCGATAGCTCGGGGAACAATTTCGCAGCCCACGGATTCAGTGCCGCCAATCACGTTTGCGGTCCTGATCTTTCCAGGCTTTCCGATGATGGCCTTCAGTTCGGTCATCGAGCCGTTGCGGGCCGCGAACATCCTGGCGCGGCGTCCGTGCTACGGCTGGATTACCATCGGGCTTTCGGGTGAGAAGGTCCGGGCCTCCAATGGGGTGACCGTCGAGCCCACCCATGCGGTGGATGACGCGCCGGTCGCGGACCGCATCGTCATATGCTCGGGCGGCGACGCCGATCATCTCGTCGCCGAGCGCGCTCTCGCCTGGATCAGGCGGAGCCTGCGCGAAGGAGCGCATCTCGGCGCCGTCGCGGATGCGGCCTTCTTCCTCGCCCGGGCCGGGCTCCTCGACGGCCACGCCTGCACCCTGCATTGGACCAGCCAGCCGGCCTTCACGGAGGCCTTTCCCGAGATCGAGCTGCGCCGCGACCTCTATGTGATCGATCGGCAGCGCTTCACCTCGGCCGGCGGTGTCGGCAGCCTCGACATGATGCTGGAGATCATTACGCGGGATTATGGGGCCGAGCTCGCGGCGGGGGTGGCGGAATGGTTCGTGCACAGCCCGCTGCGCTCCAGCGTCGACCGCAAGATGATGCCGCTGCGCCTTCGCACCGGCATCCAGAACGAGCTCGTCCTCTCGGCGATCGCCGTGATGGAGGAGGCGGTGGAGGAGCGGCTGAGGATGACGGATCTGGCGGCGCGGCTGCGGGTCTCCGCCGACAAGCTCGAGCGCGTCTTCCAGTCGGAGGTCGGCATTGCGCCTACCTCCTATTACCGCCGGCTCCGGCTGCGCCGGGCCGCCGACCTGCTCGCCCATTCGAGGCTCTCGGTACGTGAGGTCGCGCTCGCCTGCGGCTTCTCGAACATGTCGAGCTTCGCTCGGGCGTTCCGGGACTTCAAAGGGCATCCGCCGAGTGCGATCCGCCGCCATTGAGCGGAATCTCGCATAGATTTTGCGGAAAAATGCACAAATGAACAAGTTTTGGAGTCGCACTCTTCACGGCGGGTGCTTCAAGCCCCTTGGACAATCGCTGTGGGAGGCAGATTCCAATGTCGTCGAGCAAGAAAGATCTGGAGCGGATTCATGCGGCGCTTCCGGGCTTGGTCCATCAGCTCGAGGAAGGCCGGCTGGAGCGGCGCGAATTCCTGCGCCTCTCGACCCTGCTGGGCCTGTCGGCGACGGCGGCCTATGCGCTTGCCGGGATCCCCGAACCGGTCGCGCCCGCCGAGGCTGCTGCCGGCGGAACCGTCGGCTTTTCCATGCGCGTGGCCAAGGTCGACAACCCCCATGCGACCTCGACGGACTATTGCGCCAATATCGTCCGCCAGGTTTGCGACTACCTGACCCGCACCGGCGCCGACAACGTGACCCGGCCCTGGCTGCTGGAAAGCTGGAAGGCCAGCGACGACCTGAAGACTTGGACCCTCACCCTGAAGAAGGGGATCAAATGGTCGAATGGCGACGAGCTCACCGCCGACCATGTGGTCTGGAACATCCAGCGCTGGGTCGATGAGAAGGTCGGCTCCTCCGTCCTGGCGCTCTTCAAGCCCTTCCTCCTCGTCGAGTACGATACGGGCACCAAGGATGCTGGCGGCAAGGCCGTGATGGGGACCCGGCTCTGGGCCGATAATGCCATCCGGAAGATCGACGACTACACGGTGCAGTTGAACGGCCAGCAGGCGATGCTGGCGGTGCCGGAGAGCCTGTTCCACTACCCGGCCATGATCCTGCACCCCAAGGAGAACGGGTCCTTCGGCGTCGGCTCCCTCGGTACCGGGGCCTTCACCCTGGAGGAATTCGTCCTCAACAAGAAGGCCGTGCTGAAGCGCCGCGAGGGCTATTGGGGCAGTCCTGCCAAGCTCGACCAGGTCGTCTTCATTGACAATGGCGACGACCCGGCGGCCGCCATCGCGGCCCTCGCCTCGGGCCAGGTGGACGGCATGTACGAGGCCTCGACGTTGCAGTACACCACCCTGCAGAAGCTTCCCAATGTGACCATCCACCAGGTGACGACGGCGCAGACTGCGGTCGCCCGGATGCAGCAGGACAAGGACCCCTTCAAGGACCCGCGGGTGCGCAAGGCCATGCGGCTTGCCGTCGATTCACGCAAGGTCTTGCAGATTTCCTATCTCGGCCTGGGGGCACCGGGCGAGCACCATCACGTCTCGCCGATCCACCCGGAGTATTACGAATTGCCGCCCATTGACCAGAATCTCGCCGAGGCCAAGAAGCTCCTGGCCGAGGCGGGCCTGCCCAATGGCTTCGACTGCACGATCTTCTGCAAGAAAGACCCGGACTGGGAGGCGATCTCCGTCCAGGCCATGGTCAATATGTGGAAGCAGATCGGGGTCAATGTTACGATGAACGTCTTGCCGTCCACCCAATATTGGGATCATTGGACGACGGAGGCCTTCGCCTACACGCCCTGGACCCACCGTCCGCTGGGTACCATGGTGCTCGATCTCGCCTATCGGACGGGGGTGCCGTGGAATGAATCCCACTACGCGAACCCGAAGCTCGACGAGCTGCTCAACCAGGCTGACGCCACGATCGATGTGGCCAAGCGCAAGCTCATCATGAAGGAGATCGAGGCGTTGATGCAGGAGGAGGGGCCGATCGTGCAGCCGGTCTGGCGAGCGGTCTTCACCGGCATCAACAAGAGGCTGAAGGGCTTCAAGATGCATCCGACCCTCTACCTCTTTTGCGAGGAATGGTCGGTTTGACGCTCAACTAACAGGGAGGCACCAACAATGACCATGAACAAAACTGACCTCGAGCGGATCCACGGCGCACTTCCAGGGCTGGTGGACGAGCTCAAGGGCGGCAGGCTGGAGCGCCGCGAGTTCCTGCGGATCTCGACCCTGCTGGGCCTGTCGGCAACGGCGGCCTACGCACTCGCCGGAATCCCGGAGCCCATCGCGCCGGCCGAGGCCGCCACGGGCGGAACGATCACCTTCTCCATGCGCGTGGCCAAGATCGAAGATCCCCCGACATTCTCCTGGGTCTACGATTCCAACGTCGTGCGCCAGGTCTGCGATTACCTGACCCGCACCGGCGCCGACAATGTGACGCGACCCTGGCTGCTGGAAAGCTGGAAGGCGAGCGACGACCTCAAGACCTGGACCCTCATCCTGAACAAGGGGATCAAATGGTCGAACGGCGACGAGCTCACCTCTGATCACGTGGTTTGGAACATCTCGCGCTGGCTCGATGAGAAGACGGGCTCCTCGATTCTGGGGCTCTTCAGCTCCTTCCTGATGGTCGAGTACGACACCGGGAAGAAGGATGCTGCCGGCAAGGCGGTGATGGGGACCAAGCTCTGGTCCGACAACGCCATTCAGAAGGTGGATGACTACACCATCCAGCTCAACGGCAAGCAGGCCATGCTGGCGGTACCCGAAAGCCTGTTCCACTATCCCGCGCTCATCCTGCATCCGAAGGATAACGGGGTCTTCGGCATCGGGTCGATCGGCACAGGCCCCTTCACCCTGGCCGAATTCGAGCTGGGCAAGAAGGCGGTGCTGAAGCGGCGCGCGGACTATACGGGGCCCCATCCGGCCAAGCTCGACCAGGTCATCTTCGTCGACCTCGGCGACGACCCGGCGGCGGAAGTGGCGGCAATGGCCTCCAGCCAGGTCGACGGGATGTACGAGGCCTCGACCACGCAATACGCGGCCCTGCAGAAGATTCCGGGCGTGGCCATCCACAAGGTCACGACCGCCCAGACCGCCGTCGCGCGCATGCAGCAGGACAAGGATCCCTTCAAGGATCCCCGGGTGCGCAAGGCCATGCGGCTCGCCGTCGATTCGCACAAGATTCTCCAGATCTCCTATCTCGGCCTCGGGGCACCGGGCGAGAACCACCATGTGGCGCCCGTCCATCCCGACTACTACAAGCTGCCCTTCATGAAGCAGAACATCGCCGAGGCCAAGAAGCTCATGGCCGAGGCGGGCGTACCCGACGGCTTCGAATGCACCATCTTCTGCAAGAAGGACCCGGACTGGGAGGCGATCTCGGTCCAGGCCATGGTCAATATGTGGAAGCAGATCGGCGTCACGGTGAAGATGAACGTCCTGCCCTCGGCCCAGTACTGGGACCATTGGACGGTCGAGACCTTCGCCTACACGCCCTGGACCCATCGGCCGCTGGGCACCATGGTGCTCGATCTCGCCTACCGGACGGGGGTGCCGTGGAACGAGTCCCACTACTCGAACCCGAAGCTCGACGATCTGCTCAACAAGGCGGACGCTACGGTCGACGTCGCCAAGCGCAAGCTCATCCTGAAGGATATCGAAGAGCTGATGCAGGAGGAGGGCCCGATCGTGCAGCCGGTCTGGCGGGCCGTCTTCACGGGCGTCAACAAGAAGGTGAAGGGCTTCAAGATGCATCCGACCCTCTACTTCTTCTGCGAGGAGTGGTCGGTCTGATGCCCTGATCTGCGGCAGGAGGCTGCAGAACAAACATCGCCGTCGTTGTTTTTTGGGCCATCGCGAGGATGGAACGGATGACTATTGCCTCTTTCGACCCCGCCGAGCTTGACGAGATCGATCACGCCCAACGCATGCGCCACCCCGTCGCGGCGGATCCCTCCGGCGGAATGTGGCAGTCGGATACGGAGCCCGCCTTCGTCGATGCGGCGGCGCTGCGCAAGGGCCGGCTCGCTAAGCTGCGCAGCTGGATGATAGAGGCGGGCTATGGCGCGGTCGTCCTGTTCGATCCCTACAACCAGCGCTACGCGACCGGCTCCCGCAACATGTTCGGCTATTTCCTGCGCAACTCGACACGCTACTTCTTCATCCCGGCGCGGGGGCCGGTCGTCCTCTTCGAATATCCTCAGAGCTACCACGTGTCGTTGGTGCTCGACACGGTCGATGAAGCCCGGCCGTCCAAGCTCGTCTGGTCCTCGGTCTCGAACCGCGACGACGAGACGGCCGGCGCCTTCGCCGACGAGATCGCCGATCTGCTGAGATCCCATGGCGGCGGATCGATGAAGCTCGGCCTCGATCGCTGCAGCCATCTTCAGGCCCTGGCGCTGGAGAAGCGGGGATGCCTCGTCAAGGATTGCCAGGGCGAGATCCTGGCGGTCCGTGCCGTGAAGACCGATGAGGAGATCAAATGTCTCCAGGTCTCCATGGCGGGGGCGGAGGCGGCGGTGGCGGCACTGCGCGAGGGGATCAGGCCCGGCGTCTCGGAGACCGAGCTCTTCGCCATCTTCTATCACGAGGTGATTCGCCAGGGCGGCGAGTTCATCGAGACGCGGCTGCTCAGCTCCGGCCAGCGCACGAATCCCTGGTTCAACGAGGCCGGTGGCCGGAAGCTCCGGCCCGGCGAGCTCGTCGCCCTCGATACCGATACCATCGGCTGCTACGGCTATTTCTCCGATTTCTCCCGCAGCTTCCGCTGCGGCCCGGGCCGGCCGACGGCCCATCAGAAAATGCTCTATCGCATGGCCTACGACCAGGTTCAGCACAATATCGGGATCGTCAAGCCGGGCATGGCCTTCCGCGAGATCGCGGAACGAGCCTGGAAGATTCCCGAGCGCTTCGTCGATCAGCGCTATACCTCCGTAATGCATGGCGTCGGCATGCATGGCGAGACGCCCTTCATCGCCCATGCGATGGACTATGCGACCTATGGCCGGGAGGGCCACCTATTGCCGGGAATGGTCGTCAGCGTCGAAAGCTATATCGGCGAGAAGGGCGGGCGCGAGGGCGTCAAGCTCGAGGACGAGATCTTGATCACCGAGACGGGCAGCGAGCTGCTCTCGCGCTTCCCCTATGAGGACGAGCTGCTCGGAGCGTGAATGAAACGAAGCCTTGCCGTGGCGCCCGGCAAGTCTGCGGCGCTCTTCATCGATCTGCAGGAGGAGCATCGCCGGGACGAGCGCTATCTGGTCGCAGGCTTCCAGGCGATCATCGACAATGTCCGGGCTTTGCAGGCGGCGGCGCGACATGCAGGAGTCGCCGTCTTCCATGCCGCCTATATCGCCGATCCCGCCGCCCTCAGGCCGTTTCATCCGGTGATGCCGGATGGAAGCTCGGCCTTCAGCGACAAGAACAGCCCGCTCATCGCTCTCTGTCCGGAAGTGAGCCCGGCAGGAGATGAGCCGACGCTCGTCAAATCCGAGCCCAGCGCCTTTGCTGACGGAAGGCTATCGCGGGAGCTCGAGCATCGTGGCATCGAATGGCTGTTCGTGGCCGGGGTCTGGACCGAGGCCTGTGTCGATGCGACGGTCAAGGATGCGATCGCGCTCGGCCTCCGGGTCATTCTGGTCAAGGATGCCTGCGGCAGCGGCAGCTTCGCCATGCACCAGACGGGCATCCTGAACCTGGCGAACCGCCTCTATGGCGGGGCCGTGACCAATACCCGCGACGCCTGCCGGATCATGGCTGGAGAGGCGGTGACGGCCTGGATGGTGGAGGGATCGGTGCCGCTGCGCTTCACCTATGAGAACGCGGCGGCTCTCTACGACGGATTGTGAGGTCGGTCCGGAGGCCATCGCCCATACGGCGCTTTTCATCGGACCTCCGGCCGGGCATGCTGGCCGCAGCCTCAGCGGTGAGATGAGCCATGAGCGATCGATGGAAGTATCAGGTCAGGATCAATCTCGGCCCCGGCTTTGCAGCCGCTGCCCGCCGCGATCCGCAAGATCCGAGTCTGGGAGCGCTGCCCGCCATCCTCGCGAAACATGAGGCAAGGTTGAAGTGCCAGTACGACGCCTTCGCGGACTACGTCGCCGAGGCTGAGCGCGAGGGGGTCGACCGCTATCCCCTCTACGCCTGGACCAAGGCGACGATCGAGAACCCGGTCAAGAAGGCGAAGTACATCGAATCCTTCACGCTCCACGTCGCCGGCGAGGAGGTCTATGCCAAGGACCTGGCGGATGCGCTGGAAGCCGATTTGCAGCCCTTGGTGGACGGTCGATTCATCACGCGTCTCGCCAAGCACGATACCAATCCCGCGAACAACCCCCAACCGCCGGCGCGCTACCGCGCCTGAGGGAGAAGAGGGGCGCCGAGACGGGCGATTCCGCGCCGTTCAGACGGCGGTCTTGCGCGGTGCGGCAGCGGCGCGGTCCTCAGCGCCGTCGCCTGGTGCCGGCCTGCGATGGAGGACTGCCTCCCGCCGGCATTGCTCCGCTTCTCCGGTCTGGCCCAGCGCCCGCAGCACCTCTTCGTGATTGCTGAGCGCGATCGCGAGATCGTCCCGGATCCCGCTATGCTTCTCCATGGCGGTCAGCTGACGCAGGATCGTGGCGCATTCCCGCCGGCACCGCTCCGTATCCGCCAGCCTTCCGAGCAGCTGCAGGCTCTCGGCATGGTTGCTGAGCGCGATGGCGAGGTCATAGGCGAGCATGCTCCGCTTCTCGACCTCGACCAGCCGGCGGAGTATCGCCACGCTCTCGCGCTGGCACAGCTCCGCCTCGGCCAGCCGCTGAAGGGATTGCAGCAGCAGCCCGTGATGCCCCAAGGCCCAGGCAAGATAACTGGCCAGCTCGGCCCGTCTCTTCTCCTCCACGAGCCGGCGAAGGATCGCGACATTCTCGCGCTGGCAGGCCTCGGCCTCCGCGAGCCGGCCCAGCGCCTGCAAGGCCGATCCTTGATTGCCCAGCGCCGTGGCCAGCGCATCCTCCATCTCGGCCTGCGGCATCGCGGCGACCAGACGGCGGCGGATCGCCACGTTCTCGCGCTGACATTCCTCTGCCTGCGCGGACCGTTCCAAAGCCGTCAGCACCGAGCCATGATTGCCGAGCGCCGCCGCGAGCGCGGCCAGAAGTTCGGTGCGCTTCTCAACTTCGATCAGCCGGCGATAGATCGCGATGCCCTCGCCTTGACAGGGCTCGGCCTCCGCGAGCCTGCCCAGGGCCTGCAGGACCGAGGCATGATTGCCCAGCGCGATCGCGAGATCCTGGGACAGCTCGGCGCGCTTCGCGCTGTCCACCATCTGGCGCAGGATCGCCACGCTCTTCCGCTGGCATTGCTCCGCCTCGGAGAGGCGGCCCAGCTCCTGCAGCAGCAAGCCAAGATGGCCGAGGGCCCAGGCGAGATAATCGGCCAGGTCGACGCGACCCTCCGCCTCGACCAGCCGGCGGCAGATCGCGGCATTCTCGCTCTGGCAGCGCTCGGCCTCCTCGAGATTTCCGAGCACCCGAAGCACCAGGCCGTGATTGCTGAGCGCGATGGCGAGGTCATGGGCCAGGCCGACGCGCTTGTCGGCCTCGACCAGCCGGCGCAGGATCGCCACACCCTCGCGCTGGCACTGCTCTGCCGGGTGCATCTGGTCGCCAGCCTGCAGAAGCAGGCCGTGGCGGCCCAAGGACCTGGCCAGACGAGCCGCCGCTTCGGCCCGCTTGTCCGCCTCGGCCAGCCGGCGGCAGACCGCTACGTTCTCGGCCTGGCTCTCCTCTGCCTCCGCAAGCCTGTCGAGGGCCTGGAGCGTATCGCCGTGATGGTCTAAGGCCGTGGCGAATGCGGCGAGCAGCCCGGGCTTTTCATCTGTCTCCGCCAGCCGGCGATAGATCGCAACGGTCTCGCGCTGGCAGGGCTCCGCCTCAGCGGGCCGGCCCAGGGAGCGGAGCATCTCGCCTTGCCGGCCCAGCTCTGCTGCAAGAAAGCCCGTGAGCTCGCTCCGCCTTTCGATCTCGACCAGCCGCCGCCGAATCGCGACGGATTCACGCTGGCGCTCTTCCGCCTCCAGGAGCCTGCGCAGCGCCTGGAGCGAGGCGGCGTGGTAGGCCAGCGAGCTCGCGAGAGCATCGGCCTGCTCGGCCCGCTTCTCCGCATCGACCAGCCGGCGCCAAATCGTGACTGCCTCGCGATGGCATTGTTCCGCCTCCGCTCGCCGGTCGAGTGCCGTCAGGATCTTTCCCTGATGGCCGAGTGCCAAAGCGAGGGCATCGGCGAGCTCGGCGCGCTTCTCCTCCTCGACCAGGCGTCGACAGATCGCGACGTTCTCGGCCTGGCATTGCTCCGCCTCCGCCAGCCTGCCAAGGGCCTGCAGCACCACGCCGTGCTGGCCCAGGGCGCCAGCGAGAGCGCCGGCCAGGTCGAATCGCTTCTGCGTCTCGGCGAGGCGCCGGCGGATCGCGACATTCTCCCGCTGGCATTGCTCCGCCGCCGCCAATTGGCTCAGCGCCTGGAGCGCCTCGCCGTGGCCCCCCAAGGCAGTGGCGAGCGCTTCGGCGAGATCGCCGCGCTTTTCCACCTCGACCAGACGCCGGCAGATTCCGACACTCTCGCGCTGGCATTGCTCCGCCTCCGCCAGCTTGCCGAGCGCCTGCAGAGCCGCGCCGTGATGGCCGAGTGCGGCGGCAAGCGCGCTCGCGAGCTCGTTTCGCGCCTCGGCGCCGATCAGCCGGCGGCAGATCGCCACATTCTCCCGCTGGCACTGTTCGCCCTCTGCGTACCTTCCAAGGGCAGCAAGCACCGATCCATATCCACCCAGCGCGGCCGCCAGCTGAATGGCCGGCTCGGGCCGTTTGTCTGCTTCCGCTTGGCGGCGGCGCAGCGCCACATGCTCCCGCTCGCAGGACTCCGCCTCGGCAAACCGCTTGAGGTCGCGCAGCGCCAGGCCGTGGCTGCGCAGCGCGGCCGCAAACGCACCGTCCAGACCGGCCCGCTTGTTCACCTCGATCAACCGGCGAAGGATCGCCACGCTCTCCCGCTGGCAGGCCTCCGCCTCTGTAAGCCGACCGAGGGCGCTGAGCACCGCGCCGTGGCTTCCCAGCGCGGCCGCGAGACGATCGCCCGGCTCGGCCCCCGTCTGGGCTCCCGCCAGCCGGCGGCAGATGGCGGCATTCTCCCGCTCGCAGACCTCGGCCTCTGCGGCCCGGCCGAGCGCCAGGAGAACCTCGCCATGATCATGCAGCGCCGCCGCGAGCGCCGTGGCCCGCTCGCCGCGCTTCTTCCCCTCGGACAACCGCCGCCGGATCGCAACATTCTCCCGCTGGGCCTGCTCGGCTTCCGCGAGCCGTCCCAGCGCCAGCAGCACCGCCCCGTGATGGGCAAGGGCCGCAGCAAGGGGACCCGCCGGCTCCATCCGCTTGTCCACCTCGGCGAGGCGCCGGCGGATTGCCACGTTCTCCTGCTGGCAGGATTCCGCCTCCTGAAGCTTGCCCAGGGCCCGCAGCACCGATCCGTGATTGTCCAAGGCCGTTGCGAGGGCGCCCGCGAGATCGCTCCGCTTCTCCACCTCCACCAGCCAGCGCGTTAGGGTGACATTCTCGCGTTGGCATTGCTCAGCCTCCGGCAGCCGTCCCAAGGCCTGCAGCACCAGGCCGTGGTTGTTCAACGCCGTCGCCAGTGCCCGGGCCGGCTCCGCCCGCTTGTCGACCTCGGCGAGGCGCCGGCGGATGGCGACATTCTCCCGTTGGCATTGCTCCGCCTCGGCAAGCCTGCCCAAGACTCGCAGCACCAGCCCATGGCTGTTGAGCGCGGATGAGAGATGGCCGGTAAGCTCCGCCCGCGCCTCGACCTCGACCAGCCTGCGGCGGATGGCGACATTCTCGCGCTGGCATTGCTCTGCTTCCGGCAGCCGTCCGAGAGCGCGCAGCACCTCGCCGTAATTGCCGAGCGCGGCCCCGAGAACATTCCCCGGTTCACCGAGCTTCTCCTCGCCGACCAGGCGGCGGCAGATTGCAACATTCTCTGCGAGGCATCGTTCTGCCTCTGCCAGGCGGCCGAGGGCCTGCAGCGTCACACCGTGATAGCTCAACGCCGTTGCCAGCGCGTTGGTCAGACGGGTGCCTCCCTGATGCTCGACGGCCGGATGCAGGGCATCGATGCTCGCCCGCAGGATCCGCTCGGCGCTCGACCAATGACGAGCGCGCCAGAGGCGTCCGCCATATCCGGCCAGCGCCATGGCGCGGCGGATGTGCTCGTCCGACGGCGGAAGGTCGGGGCGCCCGGCCGCAAGCTCATGCGCGCCGATATAGCTGGCGTCGTAGAGATCCTCCGCATCCTCGGCATTGAGCGAATCCCAGTTTCCGGCATGGCGGTTTTCAATGACCGTGGCGATGCGCTCATGGGCCGCGGCCAGGAGAGGGCCGAGGACCGTATCCTTCGCGAGGAAGGCCAGGACATCGCGCCGGGCGATGGCGAAGCGCGATGCCGTCTCATCCTCGCCCGGCGGGGCCGCCACCTCCTCGATGAAGGCGGAGAGCTCGAACAGCGCGGCATGCAGATCCTCGCCGCGCAGCCCCCAGCCCGCGAGCTGTGCAAGGGTCACCGGCGCTTGCGCCGCAGCCAGGAAGAGAAGCAGGGGCCGGTGCACGCCTTCGAAGAGCAAATCGCCGAAGCGCGTCCGCAGCGCATCGAGAGCGGCCCTGTCGAGCCACTCGGCTGGGGGCAATTCGCCGAGCCGGCTGCCGGCGAGGGCCTGGATTAGGTGATGGGCCCGCAGGAAGACGCCGCCGGAGCGTTCCGCGACCTGCCGGGCCAGTGCCATGCTGCCGAGATGCAGAGTCGCGTAGCGCGTCAGCAGGGCCTGGTTTTCCGCCCCCGCGGGTTCCAGCGTCAGCGAGCGATACCCGGTCTTCCCGCTCGCCACGCGCAGCTGGGAGATCCGCTCGGCGATGCCTCGGCGCAGGAAGGGCCGGCTGGTGAGCAGGATCAGGCAGCCTCTGGGCAGTTCGGCCGCGGGGATCAGGAAATCGGCGAGGCAGAATTGGCCGTCCTTGCTCGAGGAGAGCTGATCCAGCCCGTCGAGCACCAGGACCATTCGCGCCGCCCCATTGGCCTGCATCAGCGCCGCGAGATAGTCGCGAAACTGAGTCCGCAAGCTCTCGGCCGTCTGGTCCTTGGTCTGGATCTCCTGGGTGGTGATGCGGAGCTGGTCACGGACCTCATCCGCCAGCAGGGCGATGAAGTTGCGATAGTCGGTCCGCTCGCCCGGCAGGATATGATATGCGAGCACGGGGGTTGCGCGGCTGCGGGTCGCTTCCTTCTTCAGCGCGTGCGCCAGGTAGCTCTTGCCCGCGCCGGGCGGGCCTTCGAGATGGATGTAGCCGGTTCCGATTTCATCCGCCGCCCGCCACAGCCGGTCCATGATCCAGTCCGGCCTGAGGTAATCGGACTCGAAACCACGGAACAGCCGCCCTTCTGCTTCCTCGCCGGCGACCCTGTCGAAGGGACCGCGAACCCATCGCTGCGGCTTGGCGATGGTCTTGCTCCAGGCGGAGGGCGCCGCGCTTTGGCGATGGCTATGCGTGCTCTTGAGATAGGCCAGCACATCGAATCCGGGCCCATCGAAGCTCTTCCGCCTCACATCGTCCTTGTCATGGAAGAAGACGTGGCGCTCACCGCAGATGGCGCAGCGCTGGGCCCGCAGCAGCGGCCCGAAGGAGAGGGAGGCACCGCCACTGTGGTTCAGCGCCACATCCTTGGCCGCGCCAATGGCGACATGCTCATGGGCGCCGGCCGAGAGGCTGTCCCCGCAGCCCGTCAGAAGCGTTCCGTTCGGCCCCCCCTCGCGCAGCTCCCAGCCTTCCAGGACCGGACCCAGCAGCGCATGGAAGGCGTGGAGCGAGGGGATGCAGCCGGCGGTCTGTTCCTCATACCAGGATCGGTCGCGGCCGCCACGGCTCTCGGCGAACAGGCGATCGAGCCGCGGCGTGAGATCGGAGGCGATGCTCCCGGCACCGCCGAGCCCCGGCAATCGGCGCGCGATGCCCGGGGCGATGTCATCGCGACTGACCTCGGCCAGCAGAACCGTCCAATCACGGGGCGAGGGGCCATCCCATTTGAAGAGCACCGCAAGGGCTCGCGCAAACGCTTCGCTTTCCGCCCCCGCCTGCAGCAGGTCGGCGATGGCGAGACAGGTTGCGAAGCGCAGTGCTGCGCCCCAGGCATCCCGGAGTGCCCAGACCGCGGCCACCGCATCGCCCTTGGCGATTTCTTCCTTGAGGCCGGCATAGCCATGGGCGAGCGGCCGCGGGAAGCTGTCGATCACATGCGTTTGCCAAGTGATCGAGCCAAACCCGGCCGGGGCGGGAGCAGCCGCGGCGGCTCCCTCGTAGCCGCAGGCCTGGCAGGTCGCCGGACTGTCGGGTCGCTGGGCCGACAGAGCCTCGGAACCGCATCTTGGGCAACGCTCAGTCATCCGTCCTCGCCAGCTCGTCGGGTAAGACTAGGCGGGAAGTTGGCGCGGCTCTGCAACAGAAAAATGCCGAGTGAGCGGCGGACTCTCATCTTCTTATTGCCACAGAACATGGTTCCCATGCTCGATGCTCTCTGATACCGCAGACGAAAGCGAAGGAGTGAAGATGTCTCTCGCCATCCGCGCGGCGCTCGCCTCGCTCATTCTTCTGATCCTCGCCGGTGCGGCCGGAACCGCGCCGCCTTGGCGGGACAGCTACACGGCCCGGCTGGAAGCGCTGGCGCTGCTGGAGAGCTTGAACGCCGATCTCCTGAGCCATGACAGCGCCACGCTCACCCTCGATCGCTGGTGCGCCACCCACAACCTGGCCTCGCCGGCCCGCATCATCGCGGAGCGGGTGCATGACGTCGACAAGGCGCCGACGGCCGACCAGCGCCAGCTTCTCGATGTCGATGCCGCGGAACCCATCCGCTATCGCCGCGTCCGGCTCACCTGCGGCCTGCATGTCCTGTCAGAGGCGGATAACTGGTATGTGCCCGCCCGGCTGACGCCGGCGATGAACTAGGTTCTCGACACGACCGACACGGCCTTCGGCCGCGCGGTGCAGGCCCTCGACTTCCGCCGCCGGACGCTCTCGGCGGTGCTTCTCTGGTCGCCCCCGCCGGCGGGCTGGGAGGGGGGTGGGCCTGTCCCGGTGGAGGAGGGGAAGCCCCTCGCCATTCCCCATGCTGTTCTCGAGCATCGCGCTGTGGCGACGCTGCCGGACGGCACACCCTTCAGCACGGTCGTGGAGACCTACACGGGCGAGCTGCTCGCCTTTCCCCAGCCGCCGCAGCGCTAGTCCAGAGTCAAACCAACATAGTTCTCGGCGAGGCTTCGCATGGCGGCCTCGGAGCCGGTGACGTAGTCGAGCTCGGCGAGCTGACGGCGCCGGTCGAAAGGCGAATCCGTGGGATGGCGATGCAGCATGGTCGTCATCCACCAGGAGAAGCGTTGCACCTTCCAGACCCGCCTCAGGCAGCGGGCCGAATAGCCATCGAGCTCGGTCGTTGCGCCGGTCCGGTAATAAGCCGCCAGCGCCTCGCTCAGATAGTGCACATCGGCCATTGCCAGGTTCATGCCCTTGGCGCCCGTCGGCGGCACGATATGGGCGGCATCGCCGGTCAGGAACAGCCGGCCGGCCTGCATGGGCTCGGCCACCAGGCTGCGCATCGGGGTTATGCCGCGCTGGAGGATCGGCCCTTCGGCGATGCGGAAGCCGCCTGCTGCCAGCGTCAGGCGCCGGTGCAATTCATCCCAGATCCGTGCATCGGGCCATTGGTTCAGCTCATCGGCGGGATCGCATTGAACATAGAGGCGCGAGAGCGTGGGCGAGCGCATGGAGAGGAGCGCGAAGCCGGATTCGTGATGGGCGTAGATGAGCTCCTCGGAGGCCGGCGGCGCTTCCGCCAGGATGCCGAGCCAGGCAAAGGGATAGAGACGCTCATAGAGGGTAACCTGGCCCTGGGGAATCATGCCGCGGCAGATGCCATGGGAACCGTCGCAGCCGGCGATGAAGTCGCAGGCGATCTCCTGGACCTCGCCCGCCTTGGTGTAGCGCAGCACCGGCCTTCTGCCGGCAATGCCCTCCAGGGCGACATCCGAGACCTCGAAATGGATCGCTCCGCCATGGGCGAGGCGGGCGGCGATCAGGTCCTTCACCACCTCATGCTGGCCGTAGACGGTGATGGCCTTGCCGGTGAGGGACTCGAAGTCGATGCGATGCCCCCGGCCCGCAAAGCGGATCTCGATGCCGGCATGGCGAAGCCCCTCGCGCGCCAGGCGCTTGCCGAGACCGGCCTCCTTCAGGAGATCGACCGTGCCCTGCTCCAGCACACCCGCCCGGATGCGGCCTTCGACATGCTCACGGCTGCGACTCTCCAGAACGACCGATTCGATGCCTGCGCGATGCAGCAGCCAGGACAGGAACAGACCTGCCGGCCCGGCGCCGACGATGCCGACCTGCGTGCGCTGCGTCACCCGCACTCCTCCCGCTGGAGGGCAGCATAGACCGCCGAAGGTTTGGCGGCAAACCAGTTGCCAAATCGCGGTATGCTGGCCATAAAGAGGCGTCACGAACCCGTCGGCAGGGAGCATGGCACAAGACCGTTCAGCCGCGAAACCCCACGACGCGGAGGTGCGTCTGGGGCCGTTGCGGAACTTCATCGCGTTCCATCTGAGGCTGGCGCAGGATGCCTCCTTCCGCAGCTTCGCGCAGAATGCCGGCCGGCGCCGCTGGGGGCCCGGGAATTTCGCGGCGATGATGGTGATCCGCAAAAATCCGGGCATCATCCAAGTCGCCCTGGGGCGCGCGATCTCCCGCGACAAATCGACGGTGACGCCGCTGATCCAGGAGCTGCAGCGCCGTGGCCTGGTCAGCCGGCGCCGGTCCACATCGGACCGGCGGAGCATTACCCTGGAGCTCACGCGCGCCGGCGAAGCAACGCTCGAGGATCTGCTGGTCCATGCCCGTGCGCATAATCGACGGCTTGACGCGATCCTCGGGAAGCAGAAGGCGGTGTTCCTGGAGCAGCTGCGAAAGATCGCGGACGAGCTCGCGTGAAGAGGTAGGGGGAGGAGGGCGTCCGCCGAAGCCGGGGTTGATATGCTTGCCCATGAGCCCCAATCTGGGTCGGTCGAAAGGAGGGCGCATGCAGGAAGTTTTCGAATATCGCCGCGAGGAAGCGGGTGCCCAGCCACCGGCGCTGCATCCGCCCTATGCCAGCACCCGCAAGCGGGCGCCCCGTCAGCCGCCGGTCCGCCTGCCGCACAGCCTCTCGGAGATCACGGGGCCACTCTGGGACAGCAGCCACCTCCGCCCGGGGGATGACGACCTGACCCGCCAGCAGCAAGGAGAGGCTCTGGGCGAACGCATCATCGTCACGGGCCGGGTGCTCGACGAGGACGGGCGCGCCGTGCCGCGCACCCTGATCGAGATCTGGCAGGCCAATGCCTGCGGGCGTTATCGCCACGAGGTCGATCAGCATGATGCGCCGCTCGACCCCAATTTCATCGGCCGGGGCCGTGTCATCACCGATGCGGAGGGGCGCTACCGGTTCGTGACGATCAAGCCGGCAGCCTATCCCTGGCGCAACCATCCGAATGCCTGGCGGCCGGCGCATATCCATTTCTCGCTTTTCGGACCGGCCTTCGCCACGCGGCTGGTGACGCAGATGTATTTTCCCGGCGATCCGCTGATCCCCCTCGACCCGATCCTGGGCGGCGTTCCCGACCCGTCGGCGCGGCTGCGCCTCGTCTCGTCCCTGGAACTCGAGGCGAGCGTGCCGGAATGGGCGCTCGCCTATCGCTTCGACATCGTGCTCCGCGGCCATGCGGCGACGCCGATGGAGGGCTGAGGAGTGCCTGGCCAGACGCCCTTTCAGACTATTGGCCCCTTCTTCCACGATGGCTTGAGCTGGGAGGGCGGCGAGGATCTCGTCCGTTCCGAGACCCGGGGCGAGCGCATCGCAATCCGGGGCCGGGTCCTCGATGGCGACGGCAAGCCGGTGCCCGATGCGCTCATCGAGATCTGGCAGGCGAATGCCGAGGGCCGCTACAACCATCCTGAGGACCACCAGGAGAAACCGCTGGACCCCGCCTTCATCGGCTTCGGGCGCTCGGCAACCCAGCAAGATGGAAGCTTCCGCTTTGCGACGATCCGCCCGGGCCGCGTGCCCGGACGCGGAAATATATTGCAGGCGCCGCATATCAATCTCGGCCTGTTCTCCCGCGGTCTGCTGCGCCGGCTGGTGACCCGGATCTATTTCGAGGACTGCCCAGAAAACAGCGAGGATCCCGTCCTCGCCTTGATCTCCGATCCGGCACGCAGGGCAACGCTCCTTGCCCGGCGCAGCGCCGGCGCGGATGGCGTCGTCTATCGTTTCGACATCCGCCTCCAGGGCGAGGGGGAAACCGTGTTCTTCGACTGCTGAAGACCATGGCGGAAGAACCTCCTGCCGGACTGCTCGACCCGCTCTTCGCAAGCGAGGCCATGACGGCCATCTTCTCGGACCGTGGCCGGCTTCAGGGCATGCTCGATTTCGAGGTGGCGCTGGCCCGTGCGGAGGCCGAGGTCGGGCTCATCCCCGCCGCCGCGGTCGCGCCGATTGCCGCGGCGGCGAAAGCGGAGCGCCTGAATGTCGCGGCCCTGGCCCGCCAGGCGGCGGAGGCCGGCATTCCGACGATCCCCCTGGTGAAGCAGCTCACCGCCCTTGTGGCGGCGAAAGATCCGGCGGCGGCGCGCTACGTCCATTGGGGTGCGACGAGCCAGGACGTCATGGATACCGGCCTCGTGCTGCAGATCGGAAAGGGCATCGCCGTCCTGAAGCCGGAGCTGCAGCGCCTGTCGGCGGCGCTTGCTCGGCTGGCGGAGAGCCAGTCGCGGA
>DATBBO010000254.1:0-7759 GCA_036270995.1 Dongiaceae bacterium
CCAGAAGCTCGGCCCCGGCCCGGGCGCGCCAGCGGCCGAAGGCAGGCGCGAGATCAGTCCGGTCGCCATGCTTGAAGGCCAGCAGCAGGGGCCGGCTGCCGGCGTCATAGCGCAGCACGGCGCGCGCCCGGTCGAAGACCGGCGGAACCGTCTGGAAGACGGGGCAGAGCTCATCGGCTCCCAGCTCGATCTCGAAGGGATAGCCGCAGCGCCGGCAGAGCGGGGGTGCCAGGAACTCGATGGTCGCCCAGCAATTGGCGCAAAGCGTCCCGGCCTCCGCCCCTTCCGCCAACCCGGTTCCGCAGCCGGCGCAGCGCGGCGGCAGGACGAGATCGAGGAGGCGCGTACCGGCCCGGCGGAGGGTGGCGGCGATCATGCCTAAATCTAGCTCTTGCCCTTGCCGGAGCCCATAGTGCCGGCATGAGCGACGAGCTGACCCTGTTCGACCGGCGCCTGCTGCGCCGGCGGCGCGATCGTGCGGCCGCGCGGCTGGCGGAGCATGATTTCCTTCTCCGCGAAGCAGGGGAGCGGCTGGCGGACCGGCTCTCGGATGTGCGGCGCCAGTTCCCGCTCGGGCTTGATCTCGGCTGCCGGGACGGGCTCCTGGCCAGCATTCTGGCAGGCCGCGGCGGGATCGAGAGGCTGATCGGCACGGATCCCTCCCTCGTCATGGCCCGCCGCGTTCGCGGCCCGGTGGTCGTGGCCGAGGAGGAGGCGCTTCCCTTCGCCCCCGAGAGCTTCGACCTGGTCCTCAGCCTCCTCAATCTCCATTGGGTGGGCGATCTGCCGGGTGCCCTGCTCCAGATCCGCCAGGCTCTCAAGCCCGGCGGGCTGTTCCTGGGGGTGATGTTCGGCCTTGGCACGCTGGGCGAGCTGCGCGACTGCCTGCTGGCCGCGGAGAGCGAGCTTCGCGGCGGGGCTGGGCCCCGGGTTTCGCCCTTCGCCGATCTCAGGGATGCGGCGGGGCTGCTCCAGCGCGCGGGCTTCGCGCTTCCGGTCGCCGATGCCGAGCGGCTGACGGTCACATATCCGGACGCGCTTGCCCTGATGCGCGACCTTCGCGGCATGGGAGAGGCCAATGCGCTCGCCGCGCGGCCCCGGGGCTTTGCCGGCCGCGAGCTCTTCGCCCAGGCCGCCGCCCTCTATGCCGAACGCCACGCGGATGCCGAGGGCCGCATCCCGGCTTGCTTCCAGCTCATCTTCCTCACGGGATGGAACGAGCCGCGCAGCTCCGGCTCGTAGGTCTCGCGCAGGACGTCAGAGAAGATCCTGCAGCATGGCGACCAGCGGCTTGTCGGCAGGTGGCATGGGATAGTCGCCCAGGCGAGGCGCGCGGACCCAGGCCAGCTCCTGGCCCTCCTGCGGGGTCGGCTGGCCGTTCCAGCGCCGGCAGACATAGAGCGGCATCAGCAGATCGAAATCGGGATAGCGGTGGGAGGCGAAGGTGAGGGGTGCCAGGCAGCTCTCCGCCACATCGATGGCAAGCTCCTCGCGAAGCTCGCGGATCAGCGCCCCTTCCGGCGTCTCGTCCTCGCGCACCTTGCCGCCGGGAAATTCCCAGAGCCCGGCCATGGGCTTGCCCGCCGGACGGCGGGCGAGGAGCACGCGGCCGTCAGCATCCACCAGGGCGACCGCCGAAACCAGCAAACGCCGGCGCGCCGGCCGGCGCAGCGCCCGGAGCTCGACCCGCTGCGCCCCGCCGCGGGCGGGTGCCGGATCCTCGCTCTCCCCGATATAGGTGAAACCCAGCTTCTCCTGGACGCGGATAGAGCGCCGGTTGGCCGGCACGGCGGCGGCCTCGATCCGGGTCAGGCCGAGCCGCAGGAAACCATGCTCGATGAGGGCCTTGGCCGCTTCGGCCGTAAAGCCCATGCCCCAATAAGGCCGGCCCACCCAATAGCCGAGTGCTGCGATGCGCTCCTCCCGCACCCGCTGGTCCTGGGTCAAATCGAGCTCGATGCAGCCGAGAAAGAGGCTGTCCTGCCGGCGCTCGATGGCGGCGACGAGCTTGTGTCCCGCCGCACCCTCGCCCCAGGTCTCACGGATCCAGCCGGTGGCGCCGCCAGCGGGATAGGGATGCGGGATGCTGCCGGTATAGCGCGCCACCTCCCAGTCGCCGGCAAGGCGTTCGACCGCCCCGGCATCGGCCAGGACCAGGGGGCGAAGGCGCAGGCGCTCGGTCTCGAGCGGCAAGGCCGCCAGCAGCCCGGCGGGCGCCTCGTCGAGGGCCGGCGCGGCAGGCTCCGCCGCGGCGGCTTCAGCTCCGATAGTCGGCATTGATGTCGATATAGCCGTGGGTCAGATCGCAGGTCCAAACCCGCGCCCGTCCCTTTCCCACGCCGACGTCGACCGCGATCTCGATCTCGCGGCCCTTCATATGGGCGGCGACCGGCGCCTCGTCATAGCCCGTGACACGCTGACCTTGGGCCGCGACCTTGACGCCGCCGATGGCGATCTTGAGCTTGTCGCGATTGGCCTTCTCGCCGGCCTTGCCCACGGCCATGACGATGCGGCCCCAATTGGCATCCTCGCCGGCGATCGCGGTCTTGACCAGAGGGGAATTCGCGATGGCGAGCCCGATGCGCCGGGCGGCGCCATCGGAGGCAGCACCGGACACATCGATGGTGATGAACTTCTGCGCCCCTTCGCCGTCGCGCGCCACCTGGCAGGCGAGATCGATCAGGAGGTCCGCGAGCTTGGCATGGAAATCCTTGAGCTTGGGATCGCTGGCCCGGCTAACGCGCGGATGGGCCGGCGCCGTGCCGGTCGCCGCCAGCAGCAGGGTGTCGCTGGTGGAGGTGTCGCCGTCGACGGTGATGCAGTTGAAGGAGCGCTCATTGGCCTCGCGCAGCAGCCCGCGGAGCACCGGGGCCGGCAGCCGCGCATCGGTCGCCAGGAAGGCCAGCATGGTCGCCATGTCGGGGGCGATCATGCCCGATCCCTTGGCGATGCCGTTGATGGTGACCTCGACCTTCCCGATCTTCGCCCGCCGGGTCGCGAGCTTGGGGAAGGTGTCGGTGGTCATGATCGCCGCGGCCGCGGCGGCCCAGGCGTCCTCGGCGAGCGAGCCGATGAGGTCCGGCAGGCCGGCGGTGATCCGCTCATCCGCCAGAGGCTCGCCGATCACGCCGGTGGAGGCGAGGTAGATCTCCTCCCGGGCACAGCCGAGCGCAGCGGCAGCCGCAGTGGCGCAGCGACGCACCGAGGCTTCGCCCAGCCGGCCGGTGAAGGCATTGGCATTGCCGGAATTCACCAGCACGCCCCGCGCCCGCCCGCTCTTCAGCGCCCGGCGGCACCAGTCGACCGGGGCCGAGGGTGCCAGCGAGCGGGTAAGCACCCCGGCCATGGTGGTGCCGGGGGCGAACTCCATCAGGCAGACATCCGTGCGCGCCTGATAGCGCACACCGCAGGCCCGGGCCGCGAGCCTGACGCCGGCCAAGGGCGGCAGGCTCGGGCTCGTCTCCGGCGCCAGCGGCGAGCGCGGGGGCATGGCTCAGCCCTTATTGCGCGGCAGGCTGATCGGGCAGCGGCTTTCCGTCCGGCGCGAACTTCTGGATCTTCGCCGTCTTGTGCAGCCCGCCCAGATATGTGGCGATCACCTGCTGGGTGACGTCGTCCTTGATCTGGTCCTTGACCTGATCGTAGGTCGGCGTCGGCTTGGTGCGCTTGTCGGTCAGCAGGATGACATGCCAGCCGAACTGGGTCTTGACCGGCGTCTTGGTATACTCGCCCTTGTTCAGCTTGTCGGCCGCTGCCCAGAACTCCGGCACCATCTCGCCATCGCTGAAATAGCCGAGATCGCCGCCATTGGTGGCACCCGGATCCTTGGACTTGTCCTTGGCGAGCTTGGCGAAATCGGCGCCCTTGTCGAGCTGGGCGATGATGTCCTTGGCCTCAGCCTCGGTGGGCACCAGGATATGGCTCGCCCGCAGCTCTTCCTGGGGCTTCATGCCCTTGACCATCTCGTTGTATTTCGCCTGGAGCGCGGCGTCGGTCAGCTTATCCTTGAGCTGGCGGCGCAGCAGCACCTCGCGCATCGCCTGGTCCTCGTAATTGGTGACCATCTGCTTGACCTCGGGGTCGTCCTGGAGGTTCTCCTTGCGCCCCTCCTCGGCCATCAGCGTCATGTCGATCAGCCGGTCCACCAGAGCGGGGAAATAGGCGTCGATCTGGTTGCGGTACTGCGGCGGCAGGCTCTGCGCCGAAGCGACCACGTCGGAGCGGTGCAGCGTCTTGCCGTTGACGATGGCGACCACGGGATCGCCCGCGACGGGCGTGGGCGCGGTGCCACCCTGGGTCGTGCTCCCGCCCTGCGTCGTGCTCGGGGTGGTGGTGGTGCTGGTCTGGGCCTGGGCAGCGGTCGCGACGAGCAGCGACAACCCGGCAACGGCGGCGAGCCGCGGGAGTGAACTAGTCATGACGAATTCCTCGATTTTCCTCGGTAGGAGTGCCTGGGGGCGCAATATGCCGAGAGCGGGAGCGCGGCACAAGGCCCGCCGCCCCACAACTCGCCGTGAACCTGCTAAACTCGCGCTGAGCTCCCCGCGACGGGCGCCTCCGGTATCCCGGGCTTCTAATTGACAGGCGGGGGTCCACGGCCTATCTGTCTTTTCGCCCATGGACTTACCTCCGGGGCGCCTTCCGCCGCCATTTGAGGTTTCCCCTATGCTCTCCGCGCTCGCGAAGCGGATATTCGGCTCGGCCAACGACCGCTACGTCAACAGCTTGAAGCCGATCGTTGCGGCGGTGAATGCCCTCGAACCCGCCGTCCAGGCCCTCAGCGACGAGGATCTCAGGGCCCGAACCGGATGGCTGAAGGAGCGCCTGGCCAAGGGCGAAAGCCTTGAGGATGTCCTGCCGGACGCCTTCGCCACGGTGCGCGAGGCGGCGATCCGCACCCTCGGCCAGCGCCATTTCGATGTCCAGCTCATGGGCGGCGTCGTACTGCACCGCGGTGCCATCTCCGAGATGAAGACCGGCGAAGGCAAGACCCTGGTCGCCACGCTGGCCGTCTATCTCAACGCGCTGGAAGGCAATGGCGTGCATGTGGTGACGGTGAACGATTACCTGGCCCAGCGCGACTCCGAATGGATGGGCCAGATCTACCGCTTCCTCGGCCTCACCGTCGGCTGCATCGTCCACGGGCTCAACGATGTCGAGCGCCGCGCCGCCTATGCCTGCGACGTCACCTACGGCACCAACAACGAGTTCGGCTTCGACTATCTGCGCGACAACATGAAGTTCCGCCTCGAGGACATGGTCCAGCGGGCCTTCAACTTCGCCATCGTCGACGAGGTGGACAGCATCCTGATCGACGAGGCGCGCACGCCGCTGATCATCTCCGGCCCGACCGAGGATTCCTCCGAGCTCTACCGCGCCACCGACCGGCTGATGGCGAGCCTGACCGAGGCCGATTACGAGAAGGACGAGAAGGCGCGCCAGGTCACGCTGACCGAGGAAGGCGCGGAGCATATGGAGCAGGCCCTGCGCCAGGCGGGGCTGCTGAAGACGGGCAATCTCTACGACCTCCAGAACGTCTCCCTCGTCCATCACGTGAACCAGGCGCTGCGCGCCCACAAGATCTTCACCCGCGACGTCGACTACATCGTCAAGGATGACAAGGTCGTCATCATCGACGAGTTCACCGGCCGCATGATGGAAGGCCGGCGCTATTCCGAAGGCCTGCACCAGGCACTCGAGGCCAAGGAAGGCGTGACCATCCAGAACGAGAACCAGACCCTGGCCTCGATCACCTTCCAGAACTACTTCCGCCTCTTCCCCAAGCTCGCTGGCATGACCGGCACGGCCATGACCGAGGCGAGCGAGTTCCTCGACATCTACGGTCTCGACGTGGTGGAGGTCCCGACCAACGTCCCCTGCGTGCGCATCGACGAGCATGACGAGGTCTATCGCACGGCGGCCGAGAAATATAAGGCGATCATCGGCCTCATCGAGGAATGCCGGGCGCGCCAGCAGCCGGCGCTGGTGGGCACCGTCAGCATCGAGAAATCCGAGCTGCTCTCCGGGCTCCTGAAGAAGAAGGTGCCCCACCAGGTGCTGAACGCCCGCTATCACGAGCAGGAGGCCTATATCATCGCCGAGGCCGGCGTGCCGGGCGCAGTCACCATCGCCACCAACATGGCCGGCCGCGGCACCGACATCCAGCTCGGCGGCAATCTCGACATGCGCATCCGGCGCGAGGTGGCGGATATCGCCGAGGCGACGGAGAAGGCCAAGCGCATCGAGGCCATCCGCGCCGATGTCGCCGCCAAGAAGAAGATCGCGCTGGAGGCCGGCGGCCTCTATGTCATCGGCACCGAGCGCCATGAGAGCCGGCGCATCGACAACCAGCTCCGCGGCCGCTCCGGCCGCCAGGGCGATCCCGGCGCCTCGCGCTTCTACCTCTCCCTCGAAGACGACCTGATGCGCATCTTCGGCTCCGAGCGCATGGATTCCATGCTCCAGCGCCTGGGCCTGAAGGAAGGCGAGGCGATCGTCCATCCCTGGATCAACAAGGCGCTCGAAAAGGCGCAGCAGAAGGTCGAGGCGCGCAACTTCGACGCGCGCAAGAACATCCTGAAGTTCGACGACGTGATGAACGATCAGCGCAAGGTGATCTACGAGCAGCGCCGCGAGCTGATGGTGGCGACCGATGTCTCCGAGACCATCGTCGAGATGCGCCAGGAGACCGTCGACCACATGGTCGAGCAGCATATCCCGGCCAACAGCTACGCAGAGCAGTGGAACGCACAGGGCCTGCATGAGGAGGCCTTGCGCATCTACGGCCTCGAGCTCCCGATCCAGGACTGGGTCAAGGAGGAAGGCATCGCCGAGCAGGAGATCCGCGAGCGCCTGACGGCCGCCGTCGAGAAGCGGATGGCCGAGAAGGAGGAGCGCTCGGGCAGCGAGGTCATGCGCTTCGCCGAGAAGAGCATCCTGCTGCAGCTCCTGGACCAGCAGTGGAAGGACCATCTGCTGAACCTGGACCACCTGCGCCAGGGCATCTGGCTGCGCGCCCATGGCCAGCGCGACCCGCTGAACGAGTACAAGCGCGAGGCCTTCGAGATGTTCGAGGCCATGCTGATCCGGGTGCGCGAATCCGTGACCGTGGTGCTGGCCCATATCGAGGTCCGCCTCGGCCCGCCGCCGGGCGAGCAGGCGCCCCCGCCTCCGCCCCAGCCGGCCCCGCAGCCGCGGATGCGCGAATCCCGCCCGAGCCCGGCCATGGCGCTCGCGGGTGCGGCGGACGCCTTCGCCCCGCCGAAGGATGATTTTGGCAAGGTCCCCCGCAACGCCCCCTGCCCCTGCGGCTCCGGCAAGAAGTTCAAATACTGCCACGGGCGGGTCTAGGCGCGGTTCCGGCCCGGCCGCCGGCCTCTTTTCCTGTTTTTACTGGAAATCTACAGGAAGCCTGCCGCGAGAAGCGGTTGTCCGCCTCCGCTGCTTCTGCAGAGAATCTGCAGTGGATCTGTCGTCTCCGCGATAGTCAATGTCGCCCCACGACAATCGAGATTCTTCGTTCACTCTCCCCTCCGCCGTCTTGCACGCTCGACAGCACAGCGCTGGCTCCTATGCAAATACAATATACGCTTAATACATATTAATCAACTGGATTCTGCGGCAGCCGATGAACCGGCAGAGCCTGCGCCCGCGCCCGGCCAATGCGCCGGCGAGAAGAGCTCGGTCAGGGTCTTGACCGCGCGATCCGCCTCGGCGCGGTCGACCGCCTCGTTGGCATCGCCGAAGCCTTTCATGTCGC
>DATBBO010000255.1:0-7185 GCA_036270995.1 Dongiaceae bacterium
CATTGGCGCCGTCGCCGATGGCGGCCGCCTCCGCCGGGGTGACGGCAAGCTCGGCCGCCAGGCGCTCGAGAATCGCCCGCTTTCCGAGCCGATCCAGGATCGGTTCGGCGACTTCCCCCTGAAGCTCACCCCCGGCAATGACAAGATGGTTGGCGTGGTGCTCGTCGAAGCCGCCGGCCGCCGCGGCGATGGCGGTGAAGACGTCGAATCCGCCCGAAACCAGGGCCGTGCGGGCGCCATGGGCCTTCATGGTCTGGACCAGGGCGCGGGCGCCAGGGCTGAGCTCGACCAGTTCCTTGACCCGCTCCAGCAGGGCGGCCGGCTGTCCCTTGAGGAGCGCGATCCGCGCTCGGAGCGAGCTCGCGAAATCGACCTCGCCGCGCATGGAGGCGGCGGTCATGGTGGCGATGCGCTCGCCCATTCCGGCGAGCGCCGCCAGCTCGTCGGTCAGCTCTCTCGTGACGATGGTCGATTCCATATCCGCGAGGAGCAGGCGCTTGCGCCGTCGCTCGGCGGGTTGAGCTGCCAGATCGACGCGAAGCCCGGCAAGTCGTGGGCGCAGAGCCAGCTCCATCGATCGAGGCTCGGCGCCGGCGAAGGGGATGTCGCAGGCGGTTGCGGGCGAGAGCCAGGAGAGGGGACCGGGCTCTGCGCCGGCTTCCTTGAGCGTCGCGCGCGCAGCGGCGATAACGGGCTCTTCGAGCTCCGTGCCAGGGGCTGCGATGAGGGTCAGAACCTGCGCCACGCCCATGCTCCTCTCGAAGGGCGCGGGCCCCTCGCCGGGGCGCCAGACAATAACGAAAGCCCTGGAAAGCGGAAGCGCTTATCGCGCCTCATTTTTGTGCAGGAATCGGGCAACGCTCACGACTGGGGGCCTCGGGGTTTTGAACGCCGTCAGAGAAACCGAGATGGGGCCGGACTATTGGTTCCAGCCCGGCTGGTCGTCTACCATCGGCGGGTGTCACGGCGACGGCCGGCTCGACCCGACAAGGCCCTGAATCCATGGCGCGAAGGAAGCCGAATCAGTGCAGGAGTCGAGATATGGGCCTATAAGGGGCGGGTGAGGCCAGTCGAGGGAACAGCACGGTCGGCACCGGCAGTCGGGGCGGGATCACCGGGTCCCTGGCACGCTGCCGCTTCGACATCGGTATCCCGCGAGTGATTCCGTCGCGAAGGCGAGAGATTCTCGATGCGTCCTGAAGGTGCTCCTCACCTCGCCATCGTCGCGCCCTTCTACAATGAGGGCACCCAGGCAGAGCGGTTCCTGGGTCATCTGACCGAGGTGCTCGGGGCGATGGAGGTCACCTGGGAGGTGATCTGCGTCAACGACGGCAGCCGCGACGATACGCTCGCCCAGCTCATCGGCGCCCATCGCCGCGAGCCACGGATCAGGATCCTCGATCTCAGCCGTAATTTCGGCAAGGAGTACGCCCTCACCGCGGGGTTGGATCATGCGCGGGCCGATGCCGTCGTGCTCATGGATTCCGATCTCCAGCATCCGCCGGAGATGCTGCCGGCGATGCTCGCAAAATGGCGCGAGGGCTTCGATGTCGTCTATATGGTGCGTCAGTCCCGGGGCGATGTCGGACTCCTCGGACGCCTTGGCCGGCGCCTCTTCTATCTGCTCTTCCGCCTCGCCTCGGAGGTGAAGCTTCCTCCCGAAGCCGGCGACTTCCGGCTCCTGGATGCGAGCGTCGTGAGCGCGATCGGCCAGCTGCCGGAGCGCACGCGATTCATGAAGGGCATCTTCCACTGGGTGGGATTCAGCCAGATCGGGCTGCCCTATGAGGAGCCCAAGCGGGCGAACGGGGGAAGCCGCTGGGGGCTCTGGAAGCTTTCGCGGCTGGCCATCAACGGCCTCACCGCCTTCTCGCGTCTGCCGCTGATCATCTGGGGCGGAATCGGCGCGGTGATCGCGGGCGTCAGCCTGGCCTATGGCATCTGGCGAATCCTGCATTATCTGATCCACGGGGTCGATGTGCCCGGCTTCGAATCGATCATCGTCGCCGTGCTCTTCCTGGGCGGTGTCCAGCTGCTCTCCCTCGGCATTATCGGCGGCTATATCGGCGCCATATTCGAGGAGGTCAAACGCCGGCCCCTCTACATCATCCGGCAGGAATACGGCTTCGAAGAGCGCCGGAGCGCGGACAGGCCTCTCCCGGCGCCGATTGAGAAGGAGCGGCGGGCCGGGGCGCGCGTTGCCTCCTCCAGCGACCCGTATGAAGCCCGCCATCAGCGCGGCGAACAGAAGGACGCGGGATGAAGCGGCTCGTGGTGACGGCCGATGACTTCGGCCGCGCGGTCGAGGTCAATGAGGCCATCGAGGAAGCCTTTGCCCGCGGCGTCGTGACGGCAACGAGCCTGATGGTGGCGGAGCCCATGGCAAGCGATGCCGTCGAGCGGGCCAAGCGGCTGCAGGGCCTGCGCGTCGGACTTCATCTCGTTCTCGTCGACGGACGGCCGGTTCTGGCGCCGGAGCGGGTGCCCGATCTCGTCGATAGCCAAGGTCTCTTCCGCCAAAGCCTGCTGCGCGCGAGCATCGCCTTCCTGCTGAGCCCCGCCGTGCGCCGTCAGCTCGCGATGGAGATCGAGGCGCAATTCGATGCCTTCGCCCGCACGGGGCTTGTCCTCGATCACGTCAACGCGCATCGCCATGTCCATCTGCATCCCGTCGTCGCGCAGCTCCTGCTGCGCATCGGCGCGCGCCATGGCGCGAAGGCCATGCGCGTCCCCGTCGAGCCGGCACCGGTCCTGGCGGCGGTCGAGGCGGGATCGAGGGCGCGAGCCCCAGGCGTGGGCATCTGGGCGCAGCTGCTCAGGCGGCGCTTCGCTGCGGCGGGAATGACGACACCCGATCAGGTCTTCGGCCTGGCCTGGTCGGGTGCAATGACCTCGCCGCGCCTTGCCGGGCTGATCACTCATCTGCCGGAGGGGCTCTCGGAGATCTATCTTCATCCAGCGAAAACCGCGCGCTTCGCGGGCGCGGCACCGGGCTATCGCTACGAGGAGGAGCTGGCCGCTGTCACCGACCCCGCCGTCATCGAGGCGGCGCGTGCAAGCGGGGCAGAGCGCGGCGGCTTCAGCGACTTCCTCTAGAGGATCCGCTCCCCTCCTTCAGATCCGGATCGCGACGTTCTTGATCTGCAGGTAGTTGCGGATGCCCGCGAGGCCGCGCTCGCGGCCGATGCCGCTGTCCTTCATGCCGCCGGTCGGCGCCTGGACCCCGCCCATCCACCAGCCATTGATCCAGATCGAGCCGGCCTGGATCTGGCGGGCGAGGCGGAACGCCCGGGAGATGTCCTGGGTATAGATCCCGGCGGCAAGCCCGTAGCCGAGCCCGTTGGCGAGATCCACCGCCTGCTCCTCGCCGGCGGTATCGAGGGCGATGCCGACGGGACCGAAGATCTCTTCCCGCGCGATCGCTGCGGAGGGGACGGCGCCGTCGAAGATCGTAGGCTCGATGAAATAGCCGCGCTGGAGATGACGCGGACGGTTGCCCCCAGGCGCAGCCGCGCGCCTTCGGCCTGGCCGCGCGCGACATAGCCCGTCACCCGCTCATATTGGTCCTTCGAGACGATGGGGCCGATATCGGGATTCTCCATCCCCGGCCCGACGCGAAGCTTTGCGGCCCTCTCCCCCAAGAGGCCCAGGAAATCCTCGCGGATCGCGGGCTCCAGAAGATAGCGCGAGGAGGAGGAGCAGACCTGGCCGCAATTCTCGAAGGAGCCGGCCAGAGCGTCGGCCACCGCGCGCTCCAGATCGGCATCGGCGAAGACGATCATCGGATTCTTGCCGCCCAGCTCCAGCACCGCCGGCTTGATGCCCGGCGCCGCACCGGCGAGGATCTTGCGGCCGGTCTCGACGGAGCCGGTGAAGCTGATGCCGCGCACGAGGGGATGTCGCACCAGCGCTTCGCCCGCTTCCTCGCCGAAGCCGGTCACCACATTGACCACGCCCTTGGGGATGCCCGCAGCCGGCAGAAGCTCGGCGAATTTGAGGGCGCTCAGGGGGGACTGCTCCGCCGGCTTCAGCACCGCGGTGCAGCCCGCGGCGAGAGCCGGCGCCAGCGAGCGCATGGCCATGCCCAGGGGGAAGTTCCAGGGCACGATATGGGCCGTGACGCCCAGGGGCTCCAGAAGCGTGAAATCGACGACATCGGGGCCGAGCGGGATGGTCTCGCCCTGCATCTTGTCGGCGGCCCCGGCATTGTAGCGCAGGGTCGTGACCACGCCGTCGATATCGCCCAGGGAATCCTTGAGGGGCTTGCCGACATCGAGGGTCTCCAGCCGGGCCAGCTCCTCGCGCTGGCCGGCGATGGCATCGGCGAGCTTGAAGAGAAGCGCCCCGCGCTCGGCGGGCGCGAGGCGTGACCAGGGCCCCTTCATGGCCGCATCGGCAGCGCGCACGGCGCGGTCCACATCGGCTGCCCCGCCGCGGGCGATCTCGGCGATGGGCTCCTCCGTCGCCGGGTCGATGGTGGGGAAATAGGCACCGTTGACGGGCTCGAGCCAGTCGTCGTCGATGAACAGCCTGTAACGCATGATCTCTCCTGGGAGTGGATAGAGGCGTCAGCCGCGGACGGCGCCGCTGGCGATGCCCTGGATGAAATAGCGCTGGAGCGCGAAGAAGAGCAGCAGGCTCGGCACGCTGAGCACGGTGATGCCAGCCATCCCCAGGGCGAAGCCCTCGATCTGGGTATGGGAGCCGATCTCCGGCGCGAAGGCCGCGATGCCGACGGGGAGCGTCTTCATCGAATCGTCGAAGACGATCAGCAGGGGCCAGAGGAAGTTGTTCCAATTGAGGGTGAAGAGGATGACGGTGGCGGCGATCATCGGCGCGCGGGCCAGCGGCAGGCCGATGCGCCAGAAGATGAGGAAATGCCCGGCCCCGTCGATGCGCGCGGCATCCTCGAGATCGGCGGGAAACTTGAGGAAGAACTGGCGGAAGATGTAGACGGCGAAGACATTGCCGACGCCCGGCAGGATGAGGGCCTGATAGGTATCGGCCCAGCCGATCTTGATCATGCCCAGCAGCAGCGGCACCACCGAGACCTCCGTCGGCACCATCAGGGAAGCGACGAAGAGGGCGAAGAAGAAGTTGCGGCCGGGAAAGTGCATGCGCGCCAGCGCATAGCCGCACATCGCGCCGGTCATTACGCTGAGCGCCGTGGTGGTCGCGGCGACGAAAAGGCTGTTGAAGCCCCAGCGCAGCAGGGGGAACTCCGAAAAGATTCGGCGGTAGTTCTCGAGCGTGAAATGGCGCGGGATCCATTCGATGTCGACCGTCATCACCTCGCCCGGCAGCTTGAGGGAGGTGGAGACCATCCAGACGAAGGGGGCGCCCCAGGCCAGGGCGATGAGAAGGCCGCCGAGCCAGACCGGGATCGCGCCGATGGTGAGGCCGAAGGGCCGAAGCCGCCGGTTGATCTGCCGCAGGGTGGAGGGATGGGCTGCGATATCCGCCATGGCTACAGCTCCCGGATGACCCTGCGGTGCAGCACCGTGATGACGAGGATCACCACGAACAGCAGCATGGAGACGGCCGAGGCCGGGCCGAAGAGATGGCTATAGATGGCGGTCTGATAGATATAGAAGATGACCGAGGTGGAGGAGCCCGCAGGTCCGCCATTGGTCATCACATAGACCTGGCTGAAGATGCGCAAGGAGGCGATCATCTGCAGGGTGATGACCATGCTGATGACCGGGCGGAGCTGCGGCAGGATGACGAAGCGCAGCCGCTGCCAGGGGCTGGCGCCATCCACCTCCGCCGCCTCGTTCAGCTCTCGCGGCAGGTCCTGAAGCGCCGCCAGGAAGAGGACGAAGGCGAGGCCCAGATCCCACCAGATCGAGGCGATGCTGACGCCGATGAGCGACCATCGCGTGCTGGTGATCCAGGGAATGTCCGAGATACCGAGATAGCCAAGATAGTGATTGATGAGGCCGAACTGGGTATCGAGCATCCAGACCCAGACCAGGCCGATCACCGTCGCCGAGACGACATTCGGCGAGAAGAACAGCACCCGCGCCAGTCCCGAGAGCGGCCAGCCCTTGTTGACATAGAGGGCGAAGGCGAGGCCAAGGATGACGACGCCGGGGACGATGATCAGGGCGTAGAGGAGGGTATTTGTGAAGGCCTGAGCGACCCACTGGTCCTTGAGCGCATTGGTGAAGTTCTTGAGCCCTACCCAATGGGGCGCGCCCATGATGCTCCAGCGAGTGAAGGCGATGGCGACGCCGAAGAAGATCGGTGCGACGTTGAAGATGAGGAAGGGGACGGTGAAGAAGCCGATGAAGCAATAGCCGGCCCAGTCCTTGCGGATTCGCTCGCTCCCGCTGCGCGGGGCGACATGGGCGCTCATCTCGGCGGTCGTACTGACGGTCATAGACGGCGGCTGGCAGGTAGGTGGCGACGCAAGCGGGCACCCGCCCCGGCGCGGATCGCCGGGGCGGGCGTCTTATCAGCGCTCAACCGGCATCGAGATCCGACTGCCATTTGTCTTTGATCTGCGACATGGCGGTATCGATGTCCTGCTTCCCGTTCCAGACGGTTTCCAGCGTCTTGGCGAGGAAGTTTGCGCCGTCATAGGGCGTGAAATCCTGCGCCGCCAGGACGGGAACACCCTGGTTCAGGGTGGCGAATGCGACACCCTCGACGAAGGCACCCCGCACGTCCCAGGGCGCGCCCGCGGTCTTGTAGCCGGGCATGTTCTGGATCGAGGCCCGGGGTGAGGCGCCGCGGCCCTTGGTCGTCCACAGGAAGCTGTTGTCGGAGAGCCACTTCACCGCCTGCATGGAGGCCTCGTAGCGCCCCGTGTCCTTCTGCACGTAGAGCTCCATCCCGCCTTCCTCGAGATAGGTGAGAAGGGTATCGCCGATCTTCGGGAATTTATAGGTTTTGAAGGGCAGCTTCTGCTGGATATAGCCGTTCAGGGTCCATGGGCCGGTCCAGAAGATCGAGCCCTGGCCGGTGCCGAAGGCCTTGTAGCGGTTGGTCACGTCGCGGGTGGAGACCTTCCACTTGTCGAAGAGGTCCAGCACCCACTGCATGGCCTTCTTGCCGGCGTCGGGATTGATCGCCGCGGTTTTGTAATCGTCGCTGACGCGCCTGAAGCCCATCTGGGCGGCGACGATGCTCCAGGTGATCGTCGGCTGCACGCCGGAGCCCGTCATCATGATGCCGGAGCGG
>DATBBO010000256.1:0-13068 GCA_036270995.1 Dongiaceae bacterium
GATATGGACCTTGGCCTCGCGCCAGTCGACGAATTTGCCGTCGAACCAGATGAAGCCGTCGCGGTCGTCGAAGGAGGGGGTGCTCATTGGCGGGAAGCTCCCAGGATCAGAGGTCTGTGCGGGGATCGGCTATATAGATTAGGTTCGCTTCCGGGACAGAAAAGCAGTTCTCTGCAGATAAGTCAACATAGCTGACGTAAAATGGCAGACATCAAACCACAGGCCAATCCCCTGTTCCTGCGCGAGGACGAGCTTCGCCAAGGCATCGAGCTGTTGTTCTATGCCTATCGCGACTTCACGGCGGAAGCGGATGCCATGCTCCAGGCCTATGGCTTCGGCCGGGCCCATCACCGGGTCATCTATTTCGTCGGCCGCAATCCCGGCATGCCCGTCTCGGCCCTCCTCGACATCCTGAAGATCACCAAGCAGAGCCTGTCTCGGGTGCTGGGGCAGCTTCTGCGCCAGGGCTTCGTCCAGCAGCGTCCGGGCACCGACCGCCGCCAGCGACTGCTGGAGCTGACTCTCCAGGGGGCAGAGCTCGAGCGTCGGTTGACCGAGGATCAGCGCGCCCTGGTGGCACGGGCCTATCGCGCCGCCGGGGCGGAGGCGGTCGAGGGCTTCCGCAGCGTCCTTTTCGGCATGATCAACGAGGCGGACCGACCCAAGGTCGCACGCAGCGTCATTGGGCCGGCACGGCGGTAACGGCGGGGGCTCATGACTGGGGATCGTATTGTTGGATCGGCGTCGGCCAGGGCTTATCGCCTGTGCTTGGCATGGGCGCTGCTGATCCTGCCGCTGCTGCTGTGGCAGAGCCTGCCGGCCTCGGCCGCCGGCGAAGCGACTACCAAGGCGGCTCCCTCCACTGCCGCCGCAGCACCGGTGGCGAGACCCACCGAGACTGTTCTGACCTCGAACACCGTCGAGGGGCTGGAAAGCGCGGCCGCTGCACTCTCGGCGAATCTGAAGCCGATCTTCGCCAGCGCTGCGGACCTGCCGGCCGTGCTCAGTCTCTATATCGACCGCATCACGGACCCGACTCAGGGCGCATTCGGCGGCTGGGTCGCGCGGGTCGTGGTCTCCTTCCTCGCGGGACTTCTGGTCGCGCTCCTGCTGCCGCGCCTCCTGACCCACTTGCAACGCCATTCACCCCACCATCTGCAGTCGAATGTCGGCAGCCGCATGATCAGCGCCTTCCTGCGCGATCTCGTCGGCCTCGTCGCCATCCTGATCATCTTCTACGCCGCCCATGTGACCTGGTTCTTCGACCGCTCGCCTCGCAGCGAGCTTGCGGTCTCGCTCTTCGGCGGGCTGATCCACTGGCGTCTGCTGATGCTGCCGGTCGACGTGCTGCTGCGGCCCCGCCAGCCGGAGGCGCGCCTGATCCAGGCGGCCGACCATCACGCCGGCCATATGCGTCAGCTCGCCGCCTGGCTTCTGGGCTTCGTCGCGTTCTCCCAGGCAGCTCTGAGAGCCCTGCTCTATTCCGGGATCCCGATACCGGCCGTCCAGTTCCTGGCCCTCATCGTGGGGCTCATAAATGCCTCGGTTGCGCTTTATTTCATCTCCCGCCTTCGCCGCGCCCTGACAATCAGGTCCGGCGCGGTGGAAGGTACCGAAACGCCACCCGCAACGACCTTTCTCGAGCGGCTCTGGCATCCTCTCGCGCTCGCCTTCATCTTTGCCGCCGCCGCCGCGTGGCTGCTGGGAGCGGTTTTCTCCGACCTCTCTGTCTATTGGAGCCTGGTCGATACCGGCGCCATCCTGCTGGGGGTTCTGATCCTGCAATCCGTCGCGGCGGCCTGGCTCACCCGCACGGCGCCCGACGGGATCGATGCTGCCGCCCAGACGCAGCGCGCCCGCTGGCATCGCCTCATCCGGCGTTGTGTCGGCGTTGCCCTCTGGCTCGCCGCGCTGGTGCTCATCGTCGAGATCTGGATGGCCTGCCTCGCCCATATCCTGCCCGCGGCGCAGTGGCGCGCCTCACGCGGCTCCGTCGTCAGCGCCGCCGTGACGCTCTACATCGCTTATGTGCTATGGCAGATCGTCTTTCTGCATACCGAGCGCCGGGTGCCGGTGCTGCAGCAGCCGACGACAGAGGGCAATACCGGCCCGGCGCCTATCGCGACGCGGCTGCAGACCATGATGCCGGTGTTGCGCATCTTCATGCTGGTCACCATCGCCTTGGTCGCGCTGCTGATCGCCCTCTCCAATCTCGGCGTCAACACGACCTCTCTCATCGCCGGCGCCTCCATCTTCGGCCTGGCTATCAGCTTCGGCTCCCAATCGCTGGTGCACGACATCGTCTCCGGCATCTTCTTCATGGCCGATGATGCCTTCCGTATCGGCGAGTACATCGATACCGGCAAGGCCAAGGGGACGGTCGAAGGGATGTCCGTGCGCTCGCTGCGCATGCGCCACCAGAACGGGCAGATCCACGTCATCCCCTTCGGCCAGATCCAGCAGGTGACCAATTACAGCCGCGACTGGACGACGATGAAGTTCAATCTCCGCCTCGCCCTCGACACCGATGTCGACAAGGTACGCAAGGTCGTCAAGCAGATCGGCGCCGAGATGATGCAGGACCCGGATCTCGCAGCCGAGCTTTATCAGCCGCTGAAGATGCAGGGCGTGACCGAGATCGATTCCAATGGCCTCGTCGTGCGCCTCAAATTCACCGCCAAGCCCATGCAGCCGACCTTCGTCTATCGCGAGGCGCTGAAGCGGATCTACAAGCAGTTCGCCCTGAAGGGCATCGAGTTCGCCAATACCAGCGTAATGGTGCAGACCCGCGGCGAACCACCATCGCCCGAGGAGGCCGCCAGACTCGCAACATTGGGTGCAGCCGCTCACGCCGGAGCGGCTCAGGCCGCGACGGAGTCCTGAGGCTGCCTGAAGCAGCGCCGGCCCACACCCAGCCAACGATGCTCTCGATCGTGGCAGCTATGCTCCGAGCCGGGCCGGGACCCGGCGACAAAAATCAAGTGAGCGCGAAAGTGCACCGGCGATTTCGAAAGACGTGAGCGGACGGCGGACGATCTCGGAGATGCCGACAGCCATCAGCAACTCGGCATCTATCTCCTCGGCCGATGCCGTCGCCAGCAGGATCGGCAGATCGGGCGTGATCTGATGCAGCGCCGCCGCAAGCTCCAGCGCGGCTCCAAGCGGCGTCATCTGGCCCAGAATTGCTGCGTCGAATCGCTCCGGATCCGCCCGCAATGCGGCACGCGCATCGCTCGCACGCGTGAAACCGACCGGCTCGTAGCTCAGTGCCGCCAGCATCTCCTCGTCCCGCATGAGCTGCGATCGATCGTCCTCCACCATCAGCACCGTATCGCCATGCCCGCGCAGAATCGCGGATGCATCCTTCTCCAGCGTCGAGCCTGTGCCGCAGCTGCAGGGCAGCCAGGCCTCGAAGCGGCTGCCGGCGCCGAGCCTGCTGCTGATGTTCATTGCGCCACCGTGTTCGCGCACGATCTCGCGGACCGTCGCCAACCCCAGCCCATGGCCTCCCACGCGGGTGGTGAAGAAGGGCTCGAAGATCCGCTCGATGACGGCGCTGTCCATCCCGCGTCCGGAATCGGTGATCGAGATCTTGGCATAGAGTCCGGGCTCGAGATCGCCATGGCTCAGCACCATCGGCCGGTCGATCTCGCAGAGGACCGCCTCCAGCGCGATACATCCGACATCATCCATTGCCTGAGCGGCATTGTTGCAGAGATTGATGATGACCTGCTGAAGCTGCTCGGCCTCGCCGGATATGATGGCAGGTTCCTCCATCCCGCGGACGACGAGCTCGATCTCCCTCGGCAGCGAGGCGCGCAGCATCGAGCCGGTCTCGGTGATCAGATCCGCCACATCGACCGGCAGACGGCGCGGGTCCCGTCGGCGGCCGAAGGCGAGGATCTGATCGATTAGCTGGCGGGCCCGTCCGCCGGCCTGCCGGATCTCGGCTAGATGGCGCCCGGGGCGGCTCTCGGGGTCGAGCTGCGCTTCCGCCATCTCGGCATAGCCCAGGATCGCGCCGACGATGTTGTTGAAATTGTGGGCTATACCGCTGGTCAGCGCGCCGACCGTCTCCATGCGCCGCGCCTGCTGCAGGCTCGTCTCGAGCCTTGCGCGATCCCGCTCGAGAAGCTCGCGCCCTGCGGCATTGGCCATGGCATCCAGTGCCATGCGCAGCAGGCTCAGCTCGTCGGAGGGCAACTCGATCCCTGTCTGCACCGCATCGAAGCCCAAAATGCCAGTGACACCGGGGCCCCCGGGGACGCAGACCCAGCCCGTCAACCGCGCCGCGGCAAGGGCATCGCGGCCGTCCCCGCTCGGCAGCCGATCGATGTGCGGGACGTGGATGATCCCCTTGGAAGTGGGCTTGAATCGGCTGAGGATGGAGGGTACCCGCTCGGGCCAGCCCGTGGGAAAGGCGGCTACGCCGCGGCACCAGCCATGGACATGTGCCGGCGTCCCGGGAATCAGAAAAAAGGCTCGGTCGGCGCCGATCTTTTCTGCCAGCTGGGCGAGTGCCTGCGTGATTTGGCTTCCAAGCTCATGAGCTCGTGCATTGATAAAGCGTGTGGAGATACCTGCGATCGCATGCTCCATGGCCGCGCGTCGCTGCAGCGAACGTGCCCGCTCCCGGAGACGCAGCCCTAGTTGGACAAGGAGCGCGAGGAGCAGCAGGGAGGTCGCATAGAGCAGGAGGCGGTAATGGGTCGCCGCTTCCCTCAAGACGAGCTGTTCGTCCAGCACCACCTCGCGCACGGCATCCTGGTCCTCATGGCTCGGCAAGGCGATCAGCGCCTTCACCAGGCGGTCCGTCACCGGAAGCAGGTCGTGGAGCATTCGGCCGTGAGCCAGCAGGCCCTGGAGGGCAGCGGCGTCGATGGGAGGAAAGGGACGGGTGGCAAGTGCCTCCAGCCGCTCGGCGACCTCGCGCGCAACCACAGGTGATGTGTCCAAAGTCAGATGCAGCATGGATGCGCCGAGTGCACTGACCGCCGGGAAGATCGGGCCGTTCAGGTCCGATGCGCCGAGCTGCATGTTGAACAGTCCGAAATAAGCCAGCGAGTTCTGCAGCAAGGCATTGTCGCTCTTGAATTCCTCCGTCAGACCTTCCTGGCGAGCGACTGCCGCTGCCAATTCTTGGATCGGGGCCACTGTTCGCGGGTGGGAAGCTTGGACATCCTGCAGTCGGCTGAGGGCACCGTTCAGCTCGTTCACTTCCCTGACCAGGGGATCGTAGTTGTGCAGCAGCCCGGCCCGGGCGCTCAGCACATCCCCACGGAGTGCCGCTTCGGCCTTCGAAAAGTCGTCGAGAGCCGCAAGGGTCCGATCGAACAGATCCGCATCCGTGTTCATTCCCTGCAGCAGGAGCCAGGTGAGAAGCAACAACAGGAGCGGCACTGCCGCCAAGGTCGGCGATATCCTCATGGCACCGCCTCGGTCACGGGGCGACCGCGATAGGTTCCGGTCAGCGTTCGCAGGAAGGCGACGATCGCGCCGGTCTGCTGATCGGACAGGGTCCGGTCAAGTTGGGCAGCGGCCATCCGGCGCACGGCATCTTCGAGGGTGGCAGCACTGCCATCGTGGAAATAGGGCGGCGTCACCGCCACATTGCGCAGGCTCGGTACCCGCAAGATCTCGGGCTTCGGCGCGGCAAGGGGGGCGAAGATACCATGCCGCTCGTAGAGATTGCCGCCGACATTCACCCCCTGATGGCAGGAGATGCAGCCGAAGGATTCGAACAGTTCATAGCCGCGCTTCTCCTCCGCCGACAGGGCGGTCTCCTCGCCTTCGAGCCACCGGTCGAAGCGGCTTCCGGGCGTCAGCAGCGAGCGCTCATAAGTGGCGATCGCATCGAGGAGACTGGCGCGGTCGGGTTCGTGGCCGTAGGTCTTCTCGAACCGAGCCGCCATCTCGGGATTCGTCCTCAGCCGAGCGAGCGCTTCGTCGATGCTGATGTCCATGGTGCGCGGACTCTCGAGGGAGGCAGCGACCTGCGACTCGAGGGTCTTGATGTCACCTTCCCAGTCGAGCCGAAAGTTGAGGGCGGCGTTGAAGACGGTATTGGTGTTGAAGAACAGTTCGGTGCCGTCGATGGCTTTGTCATGCCGGTTTGCATCGGCGCCGTTGTGGCGGGTGTCATGGCAGGAGAGGCAGCTCCGTGACCGGTTTCGGGACAGGCCGGGATCCTCGAACAGGCGTTCGCCCAGAGCCAGCTTCAGCGGGTTAGCCGCGGGCGGCGCGGGGATCGGGGTAATCGACTCGGGGGAATGTGACAGATCGAGCGGAAGGGCATGAAACTGAACGGGTGAAGCGGCTGCCGTGGGCAGCGTCTGCGCCTCTGCGCCATGGACGAGCAAAAGCAGCGCCAGGCCGCTCCATCTCCAGAGCTGGCAGAAGAATCTGTGGCTTGTGGCGGTCGCCGAAGCCCTCTCGGCGACCGCCCTCACTTCACCACCAGGAACGACCATGTCTCACGAGATAGCCGATCTCGGCCCGGGAGATTCCCATGTCCTTCAGCGTGCGGTCGTCGAGGGCCTCGAGAGCCGCGGCGTCCCGCCGGTGCTCATTGACTCGGAGAATCCACGACCAGACCTTGCGGGGCAGCGACGCGATCCTGGCGCGCCACCGGGCATCTCCGTGGTGGGAAATCTCCCGCGGGGAGACCCACTGCATGGTCTCATGGGGTTCGAATGAAGATACGCTCATGACGGTTTGGCTCCGTTGTGGCAAGCGCCTGTAACTTTGTTGTGGCAGGCGGGTGTGGCTTTCGTTCCAGCCCGTGCTTCCGCTTGGGTCGGCGCGGCTGGCCTCCTCGGGCCAGGGCCAGAGCTGCGGGTGCAGGAGGGCGTAGCCTTCCGCAACACCCCCCATCGCCGAGGCGATGGCCGCACTGATAGCGCGCCGCCATGTCTCGGCGCGTGATGAACGGCTTCCTCGGTTGCTGATTTCGACGAAGGACTGATTCGCGATATGCATCGATCTCTCCAGTAGGTGGCTGGCTGACGAGAGAGATCGTGCCGGATGCAAGTTACCGCATCGTCTCGGCATAGGAAAATTCGGCTACCGTTGTAGCCGAAACAGTTGCACTTGATGCATGGCTGCCGCGCATCCGGTCAGAGCGTCTCGACCGGCAGGGCGAAGACATAGCCGATGCCGCGCTCTGTCTGGATGACGCGGGGCGCGCTGGGATCCGTCTCGAGCTTGCGCCGGAGGCGCAGCACCTGCACATCGATGCTGCGGTCGAATACATCTTCATGCACGCGGGTCGCCTGCAGCAGATGCTCCCGCGTCAGGGGTCGTTGCGGAGCGTCGAGGAAAGCGACCAGCAAAGCATATTCGCCCTTGGTCAGGCTTACCGGCCGACCCTCGGCATCCGTTAGACGCCGCACTCGCCGGTCGAGCTGCCAGCCGCCGAAGCGGCAGCGGCCCCGCTCCGGTTCGCGCCCCCTCTCCGGCTCCGAAATTTGCGCGGAGGCAGCCCGCCGCCGCAGCACGGCCCGCGCCCGCGCCAGGAGCTCTCGCAGGCTGAAGGGCTTGGTCACGTAGTCATCGGCACCGAGCTCGAGCCCGACCACCCGGTCGATCTCGTCGCGCCGATGGCCCGTGGTGATGATGACGGGAATGTCGGAGCGCGACCGGATTTCCCGCAACAAATCGAGCCCGTCCTCCTGGCCCAGGCGCAGATCGAGGATGACCAGGCTTGGCTCGCTCTCGGCAAGGTGACGCGCCAGCTCGGCTCCGCCGGAGGCAGAGAAGGCGCGCAAATTGTGTTCCTCGAGAAAGTTGACGACCATTTGCTTCATCAAAGGATCGTCATCGACGACAAGAACGCTTGCCGTCTGATTGCTATCGTCGTTCATGCCCCGATCATGCCGGCTGTTTAAATTCACACCCGTTTCGATCTGCATATGGGGTGCCCCGGGCCGCAGTGCTATGGCCGCCAGAGAGCAGGCCTTCCGGCCGTGTTCAACGTCTGATCACTGCAGTGTTACTGCAATGAGCGATTCGGCAGGGAGAGGGGCCAATTTAAGGCTGATGACCGCCGGCGGCCGCAGCCGGCGGGAGCGCGCCGGGCCTGGAACGAAGCCTGCGGATCCGGGCCAGTCGATTGACTTCGCCGGGGCATATGCTTTAAATATAAAGTATCTCGCGAGGCTGGCTCCGCCTCGTCGGGTCGAAGGGAACTGCCATGCGGATTGCCTGCGTCGGCGGCGGACCTGCCGGCCTCTACTTCGCCCTGCTGATGAAGAAGATGAATCCGGCCCATGCGATCCGGGTCGTCGAGCGCAACCGGCCATATGACACCTTCGGCTGGGGCGTCGTCTTCTCCGACGCGACCATGCAGAACATGCGCCGCTGCGATCACGAGACCGCGGCCGAGATCGAGAGCGCCTTCAACCACTGGGACGACATCGAAGTCATCATCAAGGGCCGGCGGATGCGCACCACCGGCCACGGCTTCGTCGGCATCGGCCGCCGGCGACTCCTCAACATCCTGCAGGCACGCTGCGAGACATTGGGCGTCGAGCTCGTCTTCGAGCGCGAGGTCGAGTCCGACGCCGAGTTTGCCGATGCGGATCTCGTCGTGGCTTGCGATGGCGTCAACTCCAAGATCCGCCGCCGCCACGAGGAGGCCTTCCGCCCCGATATGCAGCTGCGGCCCAACCGCTTCATCTGGCTCGGCACGCGCAAGCGCTACGACGCCTTCACCTTCGACTTCCGCAAGACCGAGCATGGATGGTTCCAGGCCCATATCTACAAGTTCGACGAGGACACCTCGACCTTCATCGTCGAGACGACGGAGGAGATCTTTACCGCCCACGGCCTGGACAAGGCGGACCAAGACGAATCGATCGCCTTCTGCGAGAGGCTCTTCGCCGAAACCCTGGCCGGCGCGCGGCTGGAGACCAATTCCCGTCATTTGCGCGGCTCTGCCTGGCTCAATTTCAGCCGGCTCACCTGCGAGCACTGGCATCACTTCAATGGGCAAAGCCATGTCGTTCTGATGGGCGACGCCGCTCACACCGCCCATTTCGCCATCGGCTCCGGCACCAAGCTCGCCTTCGAGGATGCCATCGAGCTGGCCCAGCAATTCGCTCGCCTCGGCGATGAGCGCCAGATGATTCCCGCAGCACTCGCCGCCTATGAGGAGATCCGGCGGGTCGAGGTCGCACGCATCCAGAACGCGGCGCGCAACGCCATGGAATGGTTCGAGGTCGTCGGCAGCCGCTACGCCGATCGGCTGGAGCCCGAGCAGTTCATGTATTCCCTTCTGACCCGGTCCCAGCGCATCAGCCATGAGAATCTGCGGCTGCGGGACAAGGCCTGGCTCGAGGGCTATGAGCGCTGGTTCGCGAAGCGCCTCGGCATCGAGACTCCGGCGGATGCTGCGATTCCGCCGATGTTCACCCCGCATCGGATCCGCAGTGTCGTTCTGCAAAACCGTGTCGTCGTCTCGCCGATGGCGATGTATTCGGCGACGGAGGGCGTCCCGGACGATTTCCATATGGTGCATCTCGGCGCGCGCGCTCTCGGCGGGGCCGGCCTCATCTTTGGCGAGATGACCTGCGTCGCGCCGGATGCCCGCATCACCCCCGGCTGCCTCGGCCTCTGGAACGAGACCCAGGCCCGGGCCTGGAAGCGAATCGTCGATTTCGTCCATGCGGGGTCGGCGGCGAAGATCGGCCTCCAGCTCGGCCATGCCGGCCGCAAGGGCTCTACCAAGCGCGCCTGGGAGGGGATCGACCAGCCCCTGGAGACTGGCAACTGGCCGCTCATCTCCGCTTCCGCTCTCCCCTATCTGCCAGACAACCAGGTGCCGCGCGCTATGACGGGGGCGGACATGGACCGTGTGCGCGAGGAGTTTCTCCGGGCGACGCGTCTTGCCATCGAGATCGGTTTCGACCTGATCGAGCTTCATGCCGCCCATGGCTATCTGCTCTCGAGCTTCCTCTCGCCGCTCACCAATCGGCGCGAGGACGAATATGGCGGCGATCACGAAGGCCGGGCGCGCTATCCGCTGGAGGTCTTCCGCGCCATGCGGGCGATCTGGCCAGAGGAGAAGCCCATCTTCGTGCGTGTCTCCTGTCACGACTGGGCGGAGGGCGGCAACACGCCGGAGGATGCCGTCATCTTCGCCCGCATGTTCAAGGAAGCGGGCGCCGATCTCATCGACTGCTCCTCGGGCCAGGTCTCCAAGGCGGAGAAGCCCGTCTATGGCCGCCTGTTTCAGACCCCCTTCTCCGACAAGATCCGCAATGAGGTGGGCATCTCCACCATCGCGGTGGGCGCCATCTCCGAGGCGGATCACGCCAACTCCATCATCGCCGCCGGCCGCGCCGATCTCTGCGCGCTTGCCCGCCCGCACCTCGCCGATCCGGCCTGGACCTTGCATGAGGCGGCCCGCATCGGCCTGACCATGATCCCCTGGCCGAAGCAATATCTGTCGGGAAAGCTTCAATACGAGACCAATCTCGCCCGGGCCGCCGCCGGCCCGGCCGGCCGCTGACAAGGATGCTGCTCGCAGGCTCTCACGCCCTGGTCACCGGTGCCTCCGGTGGGATCGGCGGCGCCATCGCGCTGCGGCTCGCGGCGGCCGGGGCGCGGGTGAGCCTCGCCGGCCGCAGGGAAGCGGCGCTTCTAGCCCTCGCAGGTCGGCTGGGTGATAAGCGTGCCGCCTCTCAGGCTTTCGACGTCACCGATGAGAAGGCCGTCGGCGAAGCAGTCGCCTCGATCCGTGCCGCGGCCGGCCCCATCGATATCCTCGTCAACAACGCCGGCACGTCGCGCAGCGCACCCTTCGCCCGCGCCGATACGGCACTCTGGTCGGAGATGCTGGCCGTCAATCTCACCGGCAGCTATCTCGTGACCCGCGCGGTGGCGGGAGAGATGCTGGCGCGACGCGCCGGGCGCATCGTGAACATCGCATCCACTGCAGGGCTCGCGGGCTTTGCCTATGTCTCAGCCTATGTGGCGGCGAAGCATGGCCTTATCGGCCTGACCAGGGCGCTCGCCGTCGAGTTCGCGCGCCAGGGCGTGACGGTCAATGCCGTCTGCCCCGGCTATACCGAGACGCCGATGCTGGAGAGGGCGGTTGCGAACATCACGGCGAAAACGGGCCGCAGCGAATCCGAGGCCCGCGCGACGCTGGCCGCCAGCAATCCCGGGGGGCGCCTCGTCACGCCAGAGGAAGTGGCCGATGCCGTGCTCTGGCTCGTCTCGCCCGGGGCCTCGGCCGTCACCGGCCAGGCGATCGTGGTCGGCGGATAGGAGGAACCATGACTGAGATGAAGCGCCCCTTCGCCGGCTATGCCCCACGCCATTTCCGGTGGCGGGCGAGCGAGGACGGGCGCGTCGCGACCATCACCCTCGACCGCCCGGAGAAAAAGAATCCGCTGACCTTCGAGTCCTATGCCGAGCTGCGTGATCTCTTCCGCGGGCTCGCTGCGGCTTCCGATGTCCGCGCAGTGGTGTTGACCGGGGCAGGCGACAACTTCTCCTCCGGAGGAGATGTCTTCGAGATCATCGAGCCTCTGACCAGAATGGCCATGCCGGAGCTTCTCGCCTTCACACGCATGACCGGCGATCTCGTCAAGGCGATGCGCCGCTGCCCCCAGCCCATCATCGCCGCCGTCGACGGCGTCTGCGCGGGGGCTGGGGCCATGTTGGCGCTGGCCGCCGATCTGCGCCTCGCCACGCCCGCCGCCAAGACCGCCTTCCTCTTCACCCGGGTCGGTCTCGCCGGCGCCGATATGGGCGCTTGCGGGTTGCTGCCACGGGTCATCGGCCAAGGTCGCGCCGCCGAGCTCCTCTTCACTGGTCGCAGCATGTCAGCCGAGGAAGGCCATGGCTGGGGCTTCTACAACCGGCTCGTAGAACCGGCCTCCCTGCTGAGAGAAGCCGAGGATTGGGCCCGCGCGCTTGCCGACGGTCCCTGGTTCGCCCATGGCATGACCAAGACCATGCTCAATCAGGAATGGGCCATGGGGATCGAGGAACTGATCGAATCCGAAGCCCAGGCCCAGGCGATCTGCATGGCGACCGGCGATTTCCGTCGCGCCTTCGAGGCCTTCGCGGCCAAGCGCCGGCCGGAGTTCCAGGGAAACTGAGATGATGCCCTCGCGCACCCACCTCGCCTGGCCCTTCTTCGACAAAGCACAGCGCGACTTCCAGGCAAGGCTCGATGACTTCACCGCCTCGGGTGCTCTCAGCGATGCGGATCACGACGATAGCGATGCCACGGTGCGCCGCTTCGTTGGCAAGCTGGGCGAGGCAGGCCTGCTGCGGGCGGCGGTGCCGGCAAGCCATGGCGGGCTCACCGATCCGATCGGTTCCCGCCTGCTTTGCCTGGCCCGGGAGACCCTCGCCTATCACGACGGGCTCGCCGATTTCGCCTTCGCCCTTCAGGGCCTGGGCAGCGGTGCCATCGGCCTGGCTGGTTCCGATTCCCTGAAGGCATCGATCCTGCCGAAGATCGCCCGCGGCGAATGGATCGCTGCCTTCGCGCTCTCCGAAGCGGAAGCCGGCTCGGATGTGGCGGCCATGACCACGACCGCCCGCGCCGAAGCCGGGGACTTTATTCTCGATGGCGAGAAGACCTGGATCTCCAATGGCGGCATTGCCGACGTCTATACCGTCGTGGCGCGGACGGGTGAGGCGCCCGGCGCCCGCGGGCTCTCCGCTTTCGTCGTCTTCGCAGACGACCCGGGCTTTCGGGTGGTCGAGCGCATCGAGGTGATCGCCCCGCATCCGCTCGCCCGACTGCGCTTCGAGGGCTGCCGCATTCCCGCTTCGCGCCGTCTGGGCGCGGCGGGCGAGGGATTCAAGCTCGCCATGCGAGCTCTCGACATCTTCCGCGCCTCGGTCGCCGCGGCGGCGCTGGGCTTCGCGCGCCGCGCCTTCGACGAAGCCGTCGCCCATGCGCGGACGCGGGCGATGTTCGGCCAGCATCTCGCCGACTTCCAGATCACCCAGGCCAAACTCGCCGACATGGCCGCCATGATCGATTCCGCCGCGCTTCTCACCTATCGCGCTGCCTGGGCGCGCGATGTCGCCGGGCAGCCCGCC
>DATBBO010000257.1:0-2440 GCA_036270995.1 Dongiaceae bacterium
GGGCTGGGATTGCCGCGAGGCGTCGTGCGTGATCCTCGCCCGGCCAACGCGCCACCATGGTTTGTTTCGCCAAATGATCGGCCGCGTGCTGCGGCCGGCCACCGGAAAGAGCGATGCTCTCGTCCTCGACCACGCCGGCGCCGTGTTCGAGCACGGCTTCGTCGAGGAGCCAGTTCGATGGACGCTGGCGCAGGATCGACGGGCGGAGAGCCCGGCACAGATCAGTCGAGCCCAGCACCGCGCGCCGGCGCTCACCACCTGCCCGGAATGCACTGCGGTCAGGTTCGAGGGGCGTCCCTGTCCTGCGTGCGGCTGGCGGCCGCAGCCGAAGCCCCGGCCGGTCGCGGTCGCCGATGGCGAGCTCGGCCAGGTCGATCACCAGCGCCGGGTCAAAGCTCACACGGCCACGATCGCGGACAAGGTCTCTTTCCACGGCCAACTTCGTTGGATCGAGCGTGAGCGCGGCTATCGCCCGGGTTGGACCGCGCACAAGTTCCGAGAGAAGTTCGGCCACTGGCCGGCGCGCACTGACGTCGAGCCGTTGCCACCCGATGCGGCGACGCGTGCCTGGGTCCGGTCCCGTCAGATTGCCTACGCCAAGGCCATCGCGCGGGGGTCGCCATGAACACCATCGAGCGCGCGCGCGGGCGCTGGCGGGAGATTCTGCCGCGCTTCGGCATCGCCGGTCGCTTCCTGACCAACAAGCACGGCCCGTGCCCGCACTGCGGTGGCAGAGACCGCTATCGATTCGACGATCGCGACGGCTCCGGGTCCTACTACTGCAACCAGTGCGGCGCCGGATCCGGCATTACGCTGCTGTGCAAGCTGAAGGGCTGGAGCTTCGCCACCGCCTGCCGCGAGATAGACGCCATCATCGGAACGGCGGAGCCGGTCACCACCAAAGGCCACCGCCCCGAGCCCGGCAACGGAGCTCTACAAGCGATCGAGCGAATCCTGGAGGGTGCCCGCTCGCAGCGGGTGGTCGACAGCTACCTCCGAAGCCGCGGCCTCAGCGTCAGATCTGAGACCCTGCTGGGTCATCCAGCGCTCTTCCACGCCGAGACAAAGACGCGGCTTCCTGCGGTAATCGCCCCGATCCTTGGGCCGGATGGCCGCCTGCTATCCGCCCAGCGGATCTATGTCGGCCAGGTCGAGCCTCGTAAGAAGACGATGCCGGCTGTGGAGACGATCACAGGGGGCGCCGTCCGGCTCCATGACCTCGCCCCCGAGATGGGTGTGGCCGAGGGCGTGGAGACTGCGCTGGCGGCTTTCGAGCTGTTCGGGGTCCCGACCTGGGCCGCGCTCTCCGCCGGTGGCGTCGAGGCGTTTCAGCCGCCAGCCAAGCTCCAGCGGCTGCATGTCTTCGCCGACAATGATGAGAACTTCGTCGGGCAGAACGCTGCCTATGCCCTAGCCAGGCGCCTCGCCCGCGCCGGTCTCGTCATTGAGGTCGCCGTTCCGCCGGCGCCGGGAACGGATTGGCTCGACGTTCTGAATTACGGGGGGCACCGGGCGTGACGAACAGCAGGATGAACCGGCCGCCGCCCGACGAGCCGTTCGTCTGGCTGACGCGAGAGTTGCTCGCCAGCGCCGCCTGGCGGTCGATGAGCATCAACGGCCATCGGGTCCTGTATTTCCTAATGCGAGAATGGATGGGAAAGGCGGGGCGTGAGAACGGCCGCCTCAAGGCCCCGCATCGACAGCTCGAGGCCTCCGGGATCGGAGCTCGCCTTGTAGCCGATGCCATTCGAGAGGTGGAGAAGCTCGGCCTCGTGGAGTGCAACCGGGGCGGCATGCGCGTTGCCACTACCTATGCCCTGACGTGGCTGCCCCTCCACGATGGCACGCCGGCGAGCAATCGGTGGCGCCTCTATCGCAACCCCGATCTGGCACCACGGGCCCAACCAAAGGCCAGAAATCTGCCCTCCGAAGGTGAGGCAGATTACGGAAATCTGCCTCACTAAGGTGAGGCAGCCCTGCCCTCCGAAGGTGAGGCAGATGGGCCAAATCTGCCCTCCGAAGGTGAGGCAGATGGGCCGAAAAGTCTGCCTCACGAAGGTGAGGCGCTCTTAAAAGAAGATTCTTACCAGGGCAGAGGTACTAGGTTAGATCTATCCATGGGGCAACCGCCGAGCCCGTGCTTGGTGCCAGAGCCCGAGTAGCTGCCGAGCCAATCAGGTCCTTCGCAGCGAGATAGAGACCTCGTCGTGGATAGCCGGACCTGCGACCTCGCCGCCTTATGCCAGAGCCAACCCTCGCCCTGAAGTAAGACCACCCCGCCAAGCCGCCAGGCGGCCGCCTGAGGGAGCCGAGGGCGCTCTGTACAGACTGCACAGACGGTTTTCGTGGGGCGCCGAGGCATGGGCAAGCCTGGCGAGGGCGCTGAGCTACTCCTGTTCCTGGTGCGGGCCGATGGCTCCCGCGTCTCGATCCAGCTTGG
>DATBBO010000258.1:0-7659 GCA_036270995.1 Dongiaceae bacterium
GGCCGGTGGTATTTGAAGCTGCGGCCGACGAGAGTGAGCCCCGCCCCCAGCAAGGCCGAGGCGAGGGTATCGCCGGCGAAGCCGGTCATGGACCGGCCCTCGAGGGTGAAGGCGATCTCCCGCTTGCGGTCGATGCGCCCGCCTTCGGGCAGGCGCCTCATCAGGGCGCGCGTCATCGGCTTTCCGCCCGATCGCGGGCCGGGCGCGGGGGCCCGACCTCGTTGGTGGCCGTGTTGCGCTCCAGCACCAGCCATTGCCGGCAGCCCAGCACATGCTGCCAGTACTCGCGATGGGCCCCCTTGGGATTGTCGAAGAGGAAGACATGGTCGTGCCATGTCTTCAGGTCGCCGGTGCCATGGGCGGGCCGCGCCTTGCCGGCATCGCCGCCATAGCGGAACTCCGTATAGTCGCGCTCGCCGCAGCAGGGGCAGGTGATCCGCAGCATCTATTGCTTCCAGGTCCAATTGCCGCTGCCGTGGTCGTCGAGCTCGCCACCCCTCTCGAAGCGATCGAGGGAATAGCCGCGGTTCAGCTCGTGCTCCTCATCCTTGGCCATGGTGTGAGCGAGGGTCCAGCCACCCGCGGGCACAGCCTTGAAGCCCTGATAGCACCAGCCGCCATTGATATAGAGGTTGCGGATGGGGGTGCGGCCGATGAAGGGGCTGCCATCCGGGGTCATATCCATGACCCCGCCCCAATGGCGCAACAGGCGCAGACGCGAGATGCACGGCATGACGGCCACGGCGCATTCGGCGACGGTCTGCACCTTCGGGAAGTGGCCGCGCTGGGTATAGGTGTTGAAGCCGTCGATATGCCCGCCGAAGACGAGCCCGCCCTTGTCCGATTGCGAGATGTAGAAGAGCTCGGCCCCGAAGGAGACGACGTGATGCACCAGGGGCTTGATGGGCTCGGAGACGAAGGCCTGGAGGATGTGGCTTTCGACCGGAAGCCGGAGCCCCGCCATGGCCGCAACATGGGAGCTGTGGCCGGCAACCGCGATCGCCGTGCGCTCGGCGAGGATGCGGCCGCGGTTGGTCTCGACCCCGGTGCAGCGCCCGTCCTGAAGGATGATCCCCGTGACCTCGCAATTCTCGATGATGTCGACGCCGAGCCCGTCGGCGGCCCGGGCATAGCCCCAGGCGACTGCGTCGTGGCGCGCGGTGCCGGCGCGGCGCTGCAGCAGCCCGCCCCAGATGGGGAAGCGCGCATCGGGGGAGTAGTCGAGATAGGGCAGCAGGCGCATGACCTCGCCGCGGTCCAGGATCTCGGCGTCGATGCCGTTGAGGCGCATGATGTTGCCCTTGCGCGCCAGGACATCGAGCTGGGAGGGTCCGTGGGCCAGCACGCATTGGCCGCGCTGGGAGAGCATCACGTTGAAGTTGAGGGCGTGGGACAGCCCCTCCCAGAGCTTGAGCGAGAACTCGAAGAACTGGGTATTGCCGTCGATCAAGTAGTTGGAGCGCACGATGGTCGTGTTGCGCCCGATATTGCCCGAGCCGACGTAGGATTTCTCGAGCACGGCCACATTGGTCATGCCGTGATTGGCGGCGAGGTAATAGGCCGCCGCCAGCCCATGGCCGCCACCCCCGATGACGACCGCGTCATAGCTCGATTTCGGCGCGGGCGAGCGCCAGGCCCGCGGCCAGGGCAGATGGGGATCGAGGGCATGGCGGGCGAGGGCGAAGGCGGAATAGCGTGAGGCCAAGGCGGAAAATCCGGCAGAGCGGGCAAAATGGGAACGTGGCGGGCGCCGATTGGGATGTCCGGCGCCTGGATTGTCAATAGGCCCTATCGTCAACAAGCCTGAACCCGCCCGCCGCTGTCGCCAAAGCGGCGAGGCGCTATGCTTTAGCGGACCGGCAGCAAGGGAGCGGCAAGATGGCCAAGCAGCGCGTCCTCGTGGTGGGCCTCGGCAGCATGGGCATGTCCCACGCCCTGGCCTATGCACGGATCCCCGGCTTCGAGGTGGCCGGGGTCTGCGAGCGCCACATGGCCGAGCGCCAGCTACCGCCGGCCCTGGAGAAGGCGGCCCGCTTCACGCGCTTCGAAGAGGCGCTCGCGGCGGTGAAGCCCGATATCGTCTCCATCAACACGCTGCCCGACAGCCATGCGGCATTCGCGATCAAGTCGATGGAAGCGGGCGCCCATGTCTTCCTGGAGAAACCGGTCGCCGACAATGTCGCCGATGCCGAGCGGGTGGTCGCAACCGCCCGGCGCACGAAGCGCAAGCTCGTCATCGGCTACATCCTGCGCCACCACCCCTCCTGGATCCGCTTCATCGAGCTGGCGCGCGAGCTGGGCAGCCCGCTGGTCTTCCGCATGAACCTGAACCAGCAGAGCACGGAATCCCAATGGGCGGCACATAAGCGCCTCATGGAGAGCGTGCCGCCCATCGTCGATTGCGGCGTGCATTATGTCGACGTCATGTGCCAGATCACCCGGGCACGGCCCCGGAGGGTCCATGCCATGGGCGTGCGCCTGACGGAGGAGATCGCGCCCGCCATGTACAATTACGGCCATTTCCAGATCGCCTTCGAGGACGGCTCCGTCGGCTGGTACGAGGCGGGCTGGGGGCCGATGATGAGCGAGACCGCCTATTTCGTGAAGGACGTGATCGGCCCCAAAGGCAGCGTCTCCATCGTCATGGCCGAGACCGCTTCCGGCATGCGCTCGGCGGATATCAACGCCCATACCAAGACGAACCAGATTCTGCTGCACCATGCGGGCGCGCCGGACGAGCGCATCGACACCGCCGACGAGCCGAGCCATGACGATCTCTGCGAGCGCGAGCAGCGCTTCCTGCTCCGCGCCATCGAAGAGGATCTCGACCTCGGCGACCATATGGACGACGCGGTGAAGAGCCTGAAGATCGTCATCGCCGCCGACCAGTCGGTGCGCAGCGGGCAGGCGGTGGAGCTGTAGCGAGCTTCCCTTTTGACCGTCACCCCGGCGAAAGCCGCGGTCCAGGGCCGCCGGTACGCTCTTGCAACCCTGGATCCCTCCCCGGACTTGATCCGGGGATCACGCCGGGATGACGAAGGGGCAACTAGGCTAGCCGTCGCGACTCCCAACCCCGTCGATCCAGGTCTCTCGCACCTGCAGATCCTCGTCGAGCAGCACCAGGCTGGCGCAATGACCCGGCGTGATACGGCCGAGCTCGCTTTCGAGGTGGAGGAAGGCGGCGGGCACGCGGCTTGCCATGGCGAGGGCCTGCTCCAGCGGCAATCCCAGATGGCGCACCGTGTTGCGCACCGCCGTTGCCATGTCGAGATCGGAGCCGGCCAGCGTGCCGGCGGCTCTGCCCTCCGCCGTGGTCAGCCGCCCGCCGGCGCGGGTGATCTTCTGACCCTGGAAGATGAACTCATGGAGATCCGAGCCCACCGTCGCCATGGCGTCGGTCACCAGCATCATCCGCTCATAGCCCTTGGCGGCGATGGCGATCTTGAGGCTGGCGGCGAAGACATGATGCAGATCGACGATGATCCCGCACCAGCTCGCTTGGTCCTCCAGCGCCGCTCCCACCGGCCCGGGATCGCGGCCGGCCAGCGGCGGCATGGCGTTATAGAGATGGGTGAAGCCCGTCAGCCCGAGATCGAGAGCCCGGCGGACCGTCGCGTAATCCGCCGCCGTGTGGCCGGCCGCGACGATCACCCCAGCCTCCACCAGGCGGCGGATGTCCTCGGGCGGAATCTTCTCCGGTGCCAGGGTCACCAGCGTGCGCCCGGCGCCGAGTGAGATCAGGATCGCGAGATCCTCGGGCTCCATCCGCCGGATCATGGCGGCGGCATGGACGCCGCGGCGCTCTACACTGAGGAAGGGCCCCTCGATATGGATCCCCAGCAGCCCCGGCAGATTCACCGCGAGCCCCTCCGCCACGGCCGCCACCGCCTCGGCGGTCTTCTCCCGCGTATCGCTGATCAGGGTCACCATGAATCCCGTGGTGCCGAAGCGCCGATGGGCCGCGCCGATCCCGGCGATGCCTTCGACGGTCGTCGCGTCGTTGAACTGAATGCCGCCGCCGCCATTGACCTGGACATCGATGAAGCCCGGCGCCAGGAGCCCCTCGAGACGATGGCGCGGCAGCACCGGATCCACGGCATTGGCTGGCAGCACCGCCTGGATTCGCCCGTTCTCGATGACTACCCCATGGCGGCTCAGGATCTTCTCACCGTCGAAGAGCCGGTCGGGCAGAAGGGCGTAGAGCATCAGCCTTCTCCGCCGATGTTGAGCTCGACGACGAAGTCATAGGCATCGCCCCGGTAGTAGGAGCAAGTGAACTCCACGGCTTCGCCGCCGGCGAGAAAGGAGCGACGCTCGATATAGAGGGCGGCGGCTCCGGCCTCGAGCTCCAGCAGCTCCGCCTGCTCCTCGTTCAGAAGCACGGCATGGAGGCGCTGGAGCGCGCGTCGCGGCCCGAAGCCGCGGCGGATGAGGACGGCATAGAGGGAGCTTTCGACCTCGTCCGGATCGGGCAGGAAGCGGGTCGGCACGACGGCATATTCGATCGCCATGGGCACGCCATCGGCGAGGCGCAGGCGATGGATGCGGCTCACCGTCTCGGCCGGCGAGAGCGACAGCGCCATGGCCTCCTTGGGCGAGACCGGGCCGGTGGCGCGGTGGAAGAAGCGGGCGGAGGGGGCAAGGCCCCGGGTCCGCATGTCGTCGGTGAAGCTGGAGAGGCGCGAAAGCGGCTGCTCCACATGCATGCGCGCGGCCATGAAGGTACCGGAGCCCCAGCGCTGCACCAGGAGCCCGCTCTCCACCAGCCCGGCGATGGCCTTGCGCACCGTCACCCGGGAGATGCCGAGCTCGCGCGCCAGATCGCGCTCGCTGGGGAGTGCCTCATCTGCCTTGAGCGCGCCGCTCTGCATGGCCTGGCGGATCGCCTGCTGAAGCTGGAGATAGAGGGGCGTCGGCTTCGATTCATCGACGCTCGTCGCCCGCATGAGCTGGGCGAGCGCGGTCATGACCTCCGCTCCACGGCGCGGCGCGCCATCAGGATCGCGCCATCGGCGGCATCGGCCAGCGGCGGCGTCAGCCGCGCACGCAAGGGCGGCGGCAGCCAGGGCGCGATGGGCTCGGCGAGCCCGCCGATGAGCGCGACGGAAGCCGCGCCGCAATCGAGGAGCCGGCCGGCCATGCGGGCGATATGCTGGGCCGCCTCCTCCACCAGCGCCAGCGCCAGGGGATCGCGCCGGGCGGCATGCTCGAAGACCAGCGGGGCGAAGCGGGCGAAATCGGTCTTGGTCGCCGCCATGGCCCAGGCGACCATCTTCTCCGGATCGCGCTCGAAGCAGGCGAGGATCGCCTCGGCCAGCGTCCCCAAGGGCGCAAGCCCCTCGAGGGCCCAGAGCGCGCGGCGCAGCGCGGCGCGGCCGATGGCATTGCCGCTGCCGTCATCGGAGACGACATCGCCCCAGCCGCCGACATTGATGCGCTGGCCATTCACCACCGCGAGGCCGCAGGAGCCGGTGCCGACGATCAGGATGGCGCCGTCCTTGCCCCCGCAGGCGCCGAGCCAGGCGGCATAGGCATCGCTATCGACCACCGTCGAGGCGAAGGGGAGAGGCTCGGCGAGGATCCGCTCCACCTCCTCAGGGCCGGTGGCGCCGGCAAGCCCGAGCCCGGCATGAAGGCAAGCGAGGTCGCCGGCGCCGAGCCCTGCCGCGGACGCAGCAGCCCGGGCCGCGCTCAGCACCTCCCGGAGGGTCTGTGCGAGGCCGAGGCGCGTATTCGCGGGCCCGGCCTCCGCTTCGCCCAGGAGTCGGCCCTCGCCGTCGCGGATGCGCGCCCGCGAGCGGGAGGCTCCGCCATCGACGCCCAGGAACAGCGCTGGGGACGAGCTGTGCATAAGTCCACTTTAAGACCAAATCGCCGGGCTGGGAAGGCTCCCGGCAAGCCTCCGGCCCGGGACGGCGACGGAAGCCGGGCGGTCCGGCTTAATATATTGATAAGATGGAAGGTTTATATCAGCCCGATGCACAGCCAGCCGGCCGCGGCGGATTCCCGGCCAGAACGGTTGACCGCCTCCGTCGATCATGCCTATGATACCACTCTAATATCACTTAGCGAGGAAACCCTCCCGATGAATCGGACCGAGGGGATCAATCATCGCTATCGCGGGCTCGATATCTGGCCCGACGGGGATGTGCTCGACGCGCTCTGGGAAGGCCAGCGGCATGCCGTGGATTGCCTGCGTCCGGCTCTGCCCGCCATCGCCGCCGCTTCGCGCGCCATGGCCGAGCGCCTCGCCCAGCCGCAGGCGCGCCTCGTCTTCGCCGGCGCTGGCTCCGCCGGCCGGCTCGCCGGTATCGAGGGTATGGAACTCGGCCCCACCTTCAGCTTTCCCGATGCCCGCATCGCCCTACTGCTCGCCGGCGGCGAGCGGCTGGCGCTCGGTGGCCATGGCGGCGTCGAGGATGACGCCGCCGCCGCCGAGGCGCGGATGGTGGCGCTGGGGCCGGCGCCGGGCGATGTGGTGATCGCGGTGGCGGCCAGCGGCTCAACCGCCTTCACCCTCGCCGTGGCACGGGCCGCCCGGGCGGCGGGCGCGCTCACCATCGCCATCGCCAACAATCCCGAGACACCGCTGCTCGCGGCGAGCGATCATCCGATCCTGCTGGACAGTGGTGCCGAGGTCATCAACGGCTCGACCCGCATGGGCGCCGGGACGGCGGAGAAGGTGGCGCTGAATCTGTTGACGACCCTTGCGATGATCCGCCTCGGCCATGTCCATGACGGGCTGATGGTGGATCTGCGCGTGGAGAACGCCAAGCTGCGCGACCGCGCGGTCGCCATGCTGATGGAGATCACCGGCTGCGGCCGGGAAGCTGCGGCCGCGGCGCTGCTGCGCTCGGCCGATCACGTGAAGACGGCCGCCCTTCTGCTGAAGGGCGCCCGGCCGGACGACGCGGACCGCCTGCTGAAGGAAGCCGGCGGCAATCTGCGCATCGCTCTCGGATCGCTCGCAGACCGCGCGCGGTCCGGAGCTTCATAACCTCCAGACAGGGAGAAGAGCCCATGACGTCACGCTCGACACCGATCTTCGGCCGACTCTTGCGCAGCCTGCTCGCGACGGCGGCGCTCGCGGCCGGCGGCGCCCAGCTGGTCAGCATCCCAGCCGCCAGCGCCCAGAACCTCACCATCGAGAGCTGGCGCAGCGACGACGCGGATATCTGGAACGGCACGATCATACCCGCTTTCAACGCCAAATATCCGAACATCAAGGTCGTGTTCAAGCCGACGCCGCCGACGGAATACAATGCCGCCTTGAATGCGCGGCTCGCCGGCGGCACCGCGGGCGATCTCATCACCTGCCGGCCCTTCGACGCCTCCCTCGAGCTCTACAAGAAGGGCCAGCTCGTTGCCGTCGACGACATCAAGGGGATCGAGAACTTCTCCCCTGTCGCCAAGAGCGCCTGGCAGACCGATGACGGCAAGACCACCTTCTGCATGCCCATGGCCTCAGTCATCCACGGCTTCATCTACAACCAGGATATCTTCAAGGAGCTCGGCCTGACCCCGCCCAAGACAATGGCGGAGTTCCACCAGATCCTCGACAAGATCAAGGCCGATGGCCGCTACACCCCCATCGACTTGGGCACCGCCGAGCAATGGGAGGCCGCCACCATGGGCTTCCAGAATATCGGACCGAACTAC
>DATBBO010000259.1:0-22254 GCA_036270995.1 Dongiaceae bacterium
ACCGGGCGCGGCGCCACGGGCTACTGATGCAGCAGGGGGAATAGTCGCGTGCACGATCAGCCGGCTTGAAGGACGCACCCGGCCCGGATACCCTCTTATCTGTCCTACCAAAAGATGCAAATCAACTTCGGGGGGTCGTCATGCGCAAATGGAGTTGGATCTTCGCGCTCGCCGTCTTCGTCGCCTTGCCCGCTTTCGCGGATGACAGTTTCCCGGACCTGCGCGGCGTCTGGAAGGGCCAGAGCGAGTCGATCGTCTCCGGCACGGCGGACCCGCATCACGGCGGCACGCCCACCACACCGCCGCACTACAATAGCGTGCCTTTCACCTTCACCATCGACAAGCAGGATGGTCGCCGTTTCCAGGGCACATTCGTCTCGCCGCGCCAGACCGAATCGGTGATCGGCGTCCTCTCGCGCACCGGCGAGATCTATTTCGTCGATACCGACGGCTATGCCTTCGCGCATCTGCTGGCGCCGAACCGGATGGAGAGCTGCTATCTGGAGGTCAACCAAACCGGCCGGGTCGCCTCCTGCGTGGAGCTGGTGAAGCAACCCTAGCCGCGGCATTGTCCGTTGGTGACCCGCGCCGCGCCGAATCGAATACATAACGCCCTCTAAGCTGCCGCGATCTTCCCCACCAGCGCCCGGCGCAGCTCGCGAGGGAGGCGAGCCGACGCGGTGACTTTGGTCGCGCCGGCGATGCGGGCGAGACGGTGCACCGCCTGGCGCAGCGCCTCCGCCGGGGCCGGCGCGATCTGCTCGAAGCCGACGATGCGCCATTCGCTGTCGGCGCGCTTGGCATCGATCAGCGCCACGACGCGCTCGCCATGGATCACGGGCTTGGCGAAGTAGAAGCGGCGCTGGTCCTGCGGCGTATAGGCCTCGAACTTGTAGTCGAAGCCGAAGAGCGCGCTGAAGCGCTTGCGGCTGAAGAGGAGATTGTCCAGCGGCGGGATGATGCGCGCGGGCTCGGCCGGATCGGGTGCGCGGGCCGCATCCTCCCAGGCCGGCGCATCCGCGGGTAGATGCCAATAGACCGGCCGGTCGGGAAGGTCGACGACCTCGACCGGAAGAGCGATCGCCGCCGCCTCGGCCTTCACCAGCTCGCGCCAGCGCCGGATCGATTCCCCGCGCCAGGAGCCGTAATGGAGCGCCACCCTGTCGGCCCATTGCTCGGCAGTCGCGATCTTCAGCACCTGCAGCGCGGAGCGCAGAAGGAAGCGCTCATATTCCGGCAACGTCGGCGCGGGCGTATCGGCGAGCTCCGGCAGGACGCGCTCGCTCAGGTCGAAGAGGCGATGGAAATGCGCGGTCCGGCCGCTGATCTGCAGCCGGCGGTCCGACCACATCTGTTCCAGCGCCCGGGTCGTCGATTTGATGGTGTTGAATCCACCGACCACGCGGCGCGAATCGAAATCCGCCGGACCCACGGCGCCATGGGCGCGGATATGGTCCTCCATCTTCTGCATCTGGGGCTTGAGGCGCCGGCGCCGGATCCGTGTGGCCGGCCGCTGGTCGAGCAGAGCGGTGGAGAGGATCGGCAGCCAGTCGCGGCGCACCGCGAAGACCGGATAGTGGGTCTCGATGAGCTCCCGGCGCTCGTAGAGCATGGCGTAGTAGTCGGCGACCGTGGCCTCGCCGCGGGCGAGCCAGGCGAGCTCGTGATTGCGCAGGCCCGCGACCCGGATGGAATCGATCTGGATCATGGCGAGATCGGCCGCCAGCGCCGGGAGCTCGGCCGCGCTCTTCAGCGGCCCGGCGAGGCCAAGGCGCGCCAGCAGGAACCGGCGCAGCTCGCCGGCGCCGACCTGGCGCGGCGCGCCCGGGTTCGTCATCCGGGGACCGTCATTCGGATTTGTCGCTGACCCCGGCCTCCGCGAAGCTCGCCATGCCGTTGTGGCAGGCGATCGCCGCGCGCAGCACGGGGATCGCGAGCGCCGCCCCGGAGGCCTCGCCCAGGCGCATGCCGAGATCGAGGAGGGGCTTCTTGCCCAGGCGCTCCGCGAGGCGCCGGTGGCCGGGCTCGGCGGAGCAATGGGCGATGAGGCAGTGGTCGAGGGCGCCGGGCGCGGCGACCTCCAGCAAGGCGGCGGCGGCCGTCGCGGCGAAGCCGTCCAGCAGCACCGGCACATGGGCGAGGCGAGCGGCGATGACGGCGCCGGCGATGGCCGCGAGCTCGCGCCCGCCGAGATGGCGCATCACCTCGAAGGGATCCGACAGGGCCGCTCGGTGAAGCGCTATCGCCTCGTCCACCACCGCGATCTTGCGGGCCAGCGCTTCACCCACGACCCCGGTACCGGGGCCGACCCAGTCCGCGGCACTGCCGCCGAAGAGCCCGCAGCAAAGCGCCGCGGCACTGGTGGTATTGGCGATCCCCATCTCGCCCAGGCAGATCAGGTCAAGGCCCGTCTCCACCGCCATCATGCCGTAGGCGAAGGCCTTGGCGCAGTCCTCCTCGCTCATGGCTGGGCCGGCGCTGAAATCGGCGGTCGGGTGGTCGAGATCCATCTCATAGACCCTGAGCTCCGCGCTCGCATTGAGGCAGAGCTGATTCACCGCCGCCCCGCCGGCGATGAAATTGGCCACCATCTGCTTGGTGACCTCGGCGGGATAGGCGGAGACGCCGCGCGCCGCCACGCCGTGATTGCCGGCGAAAACAGCGACCCGCGGCCGGTCGAGGCGCGGCGGGTGGCGGCCCTGCCAGAGGCAGAGCCAATGGGTCAGCTCCTCCAGCCGCCCCAGCGCTCCCGGCGGCTTGGTCAGCACCGCCTCGCGGCTGGCCGCAGCCTCGCCGGCGACGGTGTTGGGGCCGGGCAGCTCCGCTATCACGGAGCGGATCTCGGCAAGGGTCGCAGCGGCGGTCGATGTCACGGGAAGGTCTCTCTCGGCAGGGCGCGGGCGGCCGGCTGGCTCCGGCGGGTGGCATGAGGGCGGCAACTGTCCTATAAGCTCGCGCCCGATGCCAGAGGAAACGAACAATCCGGAAACCGCTTTCGCGGGCCGCTCGCGCCTCGGGGAGCTGCGCCTGGCCATCGGCTTCCTGACCCGCCTTCCCGTGGTGGGGGCCGCGGGAGATCTGGCAAGCGCGGGCTGGGCCTTTCCTCTGGCGGGTCTCCTGGTGGGGGCGATCTCGTCCCTGGCCTATTGGTTCGCGATCTGGCTCGGCCTGACGGCGCTGATCGCAGCGGCGCTCGCGGTGGCCGCGGGCGTACTGGCGACCGGGGCGCTGCACGAAGATGGCCTGGCGGATTTCGCCGATGGGCTCGGCGTCCGGGGCGGCCCCAGTGAGAAGCTCGCCGCCATGCGGGCGAGCGGCATCGGCAGCTTCGGGGTGCTGGCGCTCATCTTCGGCGTGCTGCTCCGGGTCCTGGCGCTCGCTGCCCTGATCGGGCCCGCGGGCGTGGGGCCGGCGCTGATCGGCGCCCATACCGGCGCCCGGGCCCTGCTGCCCTGGGCCATGCGCGCGCCGCTTGCCCGGGCCGACGGGCTCGCGGTCTCGGCCGGAAGGCCGGGGCCGGGGCCGGCCTTTGCCGCCCTCCTGATCGGCCTCGTGATCCTGATTCTCGCGGTGGGGTTCTCCCGCGGGGTGATCGCAGCACTCGCCTCGCTTCTCGGCCTTGCGATCCTGCCCCTGGCGCACCGGCGGCTCGGCGGCATCACCGGTGATGTGCTGGGCGCCATCGAGCAGCTGGCGGAGATCGCCATCCTGCTCTCCTTGGTCGCCAGCCGCAGCCTGGTGGGCCGCAGCCTGGGGGGCCTTTGATCCCGACCCGCTGGTGGTGGATCCGCCATGCGCCGGTGACGACCCATGGCGGGCGCGTCTATGGCCAGAACGATCTCCCGGCCGATTGCGCCGACGGCGCCCTCTTCCGGGCATTGGCCCCGCAGCTGCCGAGGGATGCACTCTGGCTGGTCACCCCCCTCAAGCGGACCCGCCAGACGGCCGAGGCCTTCTTCGCCGCCGGCGCCCCACCGCCCGCCGAGATGCGGGAGGAGCCGGATTTCCTGGAGCAGCATTTCGGCAATTGGCAGGGCCTGACTTATGAGGAGCTGGCGGCGCTGCGCGACGGCGCGGCCCATCGCTTCTGGCATGCGCCGGCCGAGGTGCGCCCGCCCGGCGGGGAGAGCTTCACCGATGTAGTGAGGCGGGTCGCCGCCGCGGTGCAGCGCATCTCCCCCGGGGCTGCCGGCCGCGATCTCGTGGTGGTCGCCCATGGCGGCTCCATCCGGGCCGCCCTCGCCTATGCTCTGGGAATCGAGGCTGAGAAGGCGCTTGGCTTCGAGATCGCCAATTGCTCGCTCACCCGTCTCGACCATTTCACGGCGGACGATGCGTGGCGCGTGGGCGTGGTCAATCTTATGGCCCGCGACCTGGTGGGACCCCCGGCGTGAGGCAGCCCCAGAATCGCCAGATTCGCTGCCAGAATCGAAAAGTGATCTTTTCCGGCCAGATTCCTTGCCCTCTCGAACCCATAGCCGAATCAGTGTTTCTAAGCCGATATATCTAAGTTCATCCTATGACCTAGGAGATTGTCGATGATCGCTCTCTCGCGCCGCCTGTTCCTTTCGCTGCCGGCCGCCGCCGCGGCGATGGCGGTCATGCGCCCGGCCTTCGCCATGTCGGAGGAGCAGCAGCTGGTCGAGAAATCGCGCATCGCCTTCCTCGACATCATCACCGACAACGCCTTCAGCGAGATGCGCGACTACGTCAAGCGCGCCCGCGGCCTGCTCATCTTCCCGAACGTGCTGAAGGGCGCCTTCATCATCGGCGCCGAGGGCGGCTCGGGCGTGCTCGTCGCCCGCGGCCAGGGCGGCTGGAGCTATCCCGCCTTCTACACCATCGGCTCCGGCAGCCTGGGCCTCCAGATCGGCGGCCAGTCGGCGGAGCTCGTGATCACCATCACGAGCGCCAAGGCCATGGATGCGATCATCGACAACCAGTTCAAGATCGGCGGCAATATCGATGTTGCCATCGGCCCTGTGGGCAAGGGGCTGACCGCGTCCACCACCACCAATCTCGATGCCGATGCCTATAGCTGGGCGAAGACGCAGGGGCTCTTCGCCGGCCTTTCCTTCGACGGCTCCGGCATCTTCAGCCGCGACGGCTGGAATGCCGCCTACTACGGCGCCAATGCCACGCCGGAGGAGATCGTCCTCAAGGGCAAATGGACGAACAAGAACGCCCAGATCCTGAGGGATGCCCTGGCACCCTATTGAGAAGCCGCCCATCTGCCATTTCCCCCAGCCTCGCCAAGATGTGAGGCCCGCGGCGTGATGGACCGTTGCCCGGCGCAAAGCGGGGGCCTATAGGAGGGGCCCATGCCCCGGAACCTGGTCGTTCGCGCCATCGCGTTTCTCGCCCTGCTGCTCATCGTCGCGGTGGTGGTGTTTGCCTATACGCCCTGGGGGCGCAGCGTCTGGCAGGGCGATTTGACGCAAAAGGCCGGGGCTGTGGCCATCGGTGGGCCCTTCAAGCTCACCGACCAGAACGGGAAGCTGCGCACCGATGCCGATTTCCGCGGCCAGTACATGCTGGTCTTCTTCGGCTACACCAACTGTCCGGATGTCTGCCCGACGACGCTCCAGACCCTGACCGATGCCGTGACCGCCCTGGGGGCGAAGGCCGCGAAGGTGACCCCGATCTTCATCACCGTCGACCCGGAGCGCGATACGGCCAAGGCCCTCAAAGACTATGCCGCCAATTTCACCCCTCGCCTGGTGACCCTGACCGGGAGTGGGGCCGACATCGCCGCCGTGGCCAAGGAGTACCGGGTCTACTATGCCAAAGCCGGGGCTGGGCCGAACTACGCCATGGATCATACAGCGCTCATCTATCTGATGGGCCCCGATGGCGCCTATGTCACCCATTACACGCCGGATCAGACCGCCGATGACATCGCCAAAGACCTCGGCAAAAGGGTCTAGAACCGCCGGGCCGGCGCAGGCCAAGACCGAGCCAGCGCCCTTCTGGCGGGCCAAGACCCTGACAGAAATGAGCCGGAGCGAGTGGGAATCCCTCTGCGACGGCTGCGCCCGCTGCTGCCTGGTGAAGCTCGAATATGACGATACCGGGGAGGTCGACCATACGGAGATCGCCTGCCGGCTCCTCGACCTCAAGACCTGCCAGTGCTCGGACTACACCCATCGCCGGGAGAAGGTGCAGGACTGCCTCTCTTTGACCCCGGCCAAGGTCCGGCGGCTCAAATGGCTGCCCTCCACCTGCGCCTACCGGCTGGTGGCGGAGGGCCGCGACCTCTACTGGTGGCATCACCTGGTCTCGGGCGACCGGGAAACCGTTCACCAGGTTGGCATCTCCGTGCGCGGCCGCGTGGTGAGCGAGGACAAGGCCGGGCCCCCCGAAGAGCACATCATCGACTGGATCGATTGACCCTTCCCTGGGCAATAACCGTGTAACGGGTGTAGTCTGCGTTACGGGGGGCGCTTTCTAGGGGGCGTATTGTGGCGATCGAAGTTTTACCCGATAACAGAAGCTCAGCTTTTAGAGCTACTTAGTCGGGGAGAAGGCCATTTTCTTGACTTCAAATCCAAGGAAATCGCGCCGGCAAAGCTCACAAAACATCTTTCCGCATTCTCGAACGCAGACGGCGGAGAGTTATTTATTGGCATAGAAGACGGCGTAAGGGCTACAAAGTCGAGATGGAGGGGTTTCGAAAGTGGGGAAGAGGCTAATGGATTTATCCAAGCATTTGAGAAATTCTTCCCATTGGGGACATATTATAAATACAATTTCTTGCGACTAGATGGAGCCAAGGGTTCTGTACTACATTGCGAAGTTCTCAAGACGCCTGATGTTCGGTACGCCAGCGACGGTGTCGCCTATTTAAGAAGAGGCGCGCAAAGTATACCTCAAAAGACAGAGGAACAAATAGCAAAATTAAAATACGATAAAGGTATTCATTCGTATGAGGATCATAAAACCCAGGTAAATTTAGAAGAAGTTACCAATTCCTTGGCGGTAACGGAGTTTATGGTCGACAATATTCCGACTTCTGAGCCAGAACCGTGGCTGCGCAAACAGCAATTAATAGTAGAGCAAAATCCCACGGTTGCTGCCATTGTCCTATATTCAGATGAGCCTCAGGCAATTCTTCCGAAGACCGGCGTCAAGATCTACAGATACAAAACATCGGGCGAGGGCTCAAGGGACACACTGACCGACGATCCCATTACGATTGAGGGACATGGTTACAAGTTGATATCCGACTCCGTCCAAAAGACGATCGAAACTGTAGAATCCATATCCACAATGGGCCCTGCGGGGCTCGAGAAAGTTGCTTACCCGCGTGAGTCGATACACGAGATTATAACAAATGCGGTTTTACATAGAGATTACAGCATAAATGATGATATTCATATTCGAGTATATGATAATAGAGTGGAAGTTCAAAGTCCGGGAACGCTTCCTGGCCATGTAACTGTTAAGAATATATTAGAGGAAAGATTTGCCAGGAATCCGAGAATTGTTAGATTAATGAACAAATACAAAAATCCTCCCAACAAAGATGTTGGGGAAGGTTTGAATACTGCCTTTGAAGCTATGAGAAAACTCAAACTTAAGGACCCGATAATCGAGCAATTGGAGGGAGGTGTGCGAGCGACACTGAGACATGAAAGATTAGCGTCTCCAGAAGAAATAATATGCAGATATCTCGAAAATAATGAAGAGATAAATAACGCAAGAGCCAGAGAAATAACTTATATAGGATCAGAAAATGCTGTTAAAAGAATATTTCAAAAAATGATGGACAGTGAGGTTATAGAGAGGATTCCTGATCGCCCCTTAGCTAAAACGGGTTATCGCAAGGGCAAGAACTTCCCTAAGACTAGCGCCTCGTAATGGCGGGCGAATTCCGGATGATCGGTCCATTGTCGATGTCGAACTCCATCAGATCGTATCTGGGGGCCGCAAGCAGCGGATAGAGGCTTGGGCTCCGATCGCCTATCTAGCTCTCCATCGACTAGAATTGGAAAGGCGAAGGCGATGGCCATGGCATCTTTCAAGGATATCCGCCCCGCGCGGAACGGTGCCCCGGCCGGTAAACCCCATGCCGCCGGCGCCCTGACCGCGATCGAGCGGGCCTGCCGCTTCATTGAGGCCAGGGTGGCCGAGGGCGAGCGCTTCACTTTGGCCGAGCTCGGCGCCCATTGCAGGCTCAGCCCCTGGCATCTGCGGCGCCAGTTCCGCCGGGCCATGGGGGTCAGCCCCCATGACTATGCCGACCAGCACCGCCTCGCCCGCTTCCGCGACGAGCTTCAGCAGGGGGAGGGAGTGGCGGCGGCCACCTATGGTGCCGGCTACGGTTCCTCCAGCCGGGTCTATGAGCGCGCCGACGGCCTGATCGGCATGACCCCGGCAACCTATGCCAAGGGCGGCAAGGGGGCGGAGATCGCCTATGGCACCGCCGCCTCGCCGCTCGGCCGCCTCCTGGCCGCGGCCACGGCCCGAGGCATCTGCTTCGTCGGTTTCGGCGACAGCGATGCCATGCTGGAGCGCGCGCTCAGGGCGAACTTCCCCGCCGCGGACAGCATCCGCCGGGACGACCGCGAGCTGGGGGTGGCGCTAGACAGGCTGCTGGCGCATCTGGCAGGAAAAGAACCCCATGTCGATCTGCCCCTCGACATCCGGGCGACCGCCTTCCAGCGCCGGGTCTGGCAGGAGCTGCAGCGGATTCCTCTCGGCGAAACAAGGAGCTATGGCGAGATTGCCCGATCCATGGGCAATCCTGGCGCATCCCGCGCCGTTGGCCGGGCCTGCGCCACCAACCCTGTGCCGCTGATCGTGCCCTGCCACCGGGCCCAGGGCCAGAGTGGCGCGCTCACCGGATATCGGTGGGGAATCAAGCGTAAAGCGGCCCTTCTGGAACGGGAGTCGGAAACAATCTCCAGGAAGAAAATCCTATAACTCATGGAGGGCCTTGCCTGCGGGCAGGCCCTCCGCAACACTTGCTCCGCCATGACGGAGCCCGCCGCCCCACTTGATCGCCTCCGCCCGCGTCTCCGGGGGCGGCCGGCCATCATCGGCAGCAACCTGCTCTCGGTGGGCGATCGGGCGGTCCCCCTGATCTTCGAGAAGAACGAGCGGGCGCGGCGGATCATCATCCGCGTCGACCATGGCGGCAGCATCGTCATCGTCCTGCCCGCCCGGGCGACCAAGGAGGACGGGCGGCGCTTCGCCCTCTCCAACAAGGGCTGGATCCAGGAGCGGCTGGCCCATATGCCCGAGCCGCTGCCCTTCCTCCACGGCGTCTCCATCCCCTATCTCGGGGTCGAGCATCGCATCCGCCACCGCCCGGCCAATCGTGGCGCAGTCTGGCGCGAGGCCGGTGAGATCCATGTGGCCGGCCGGCCGGAGCATCTGCCCCGCCGGGTCGAGGATTGGCTGAAGCATGAGGCGCGCCGGGAGTTCGAGCGCCGGGCCCTGCAGAAGGCCGAGGGGCTGGGCAAATCCGTCCGCCGGATCGGGATCCGCGACCCCCGCAGCCGCTGGGGAAGCTGCTCCCCCGACGGGGTCATCAACTTCTCCTGGCGCCTGATCCTGGCGCCGCGCTTCGTGGTCGACTATGTCGTCGCCCATGAGGTCGCCCATCTCCGGGAACTGAACCACGGCAGCCGCTTCTGGCGTCTGACCGAGACCCTCTGCCCCGACATGGAGCGCGCCCGCAGCTGGCTCGCCGCCAACGGCCCCGGGCTCCACCGCTATGGGAAGCTGATTTAGGCCAAATAACCCTCGCCCGCGCCTCGGAGCGGCCGCCTTCCCCGCGAATGCCTCAGAGCGAGGGAGGCCGAACGCAGCCTCGAAACGAAATGGGCGGCCGAAGCCGCCCATGGTCGCTCGATGCGGAAAGACGCCTCAGGTCTTCATCTGCGCGGCGACGGAGCCCTGGCGCTTGGACATGAAGCTCTTGGCCGTCTCCACCGCCACCGCAGCATCGCGGCAATAGGCATCGGCGCCGACGGAATTGGCGAAGGCCTCGTTCAGCGGCGCGCCGCCCACCAGCACCACATAGTCGTTGCGCATGCCTTTCTCGATCAGCGTGTCGATGACGACCTTCATGTAGGGCATGGTGGTGGTGAGCAGCGCCGACATGCCGAGGATGTCGGGCTTGTGCTCATCGATCGCCTTCAGATAGTTCTCGACCGGGTTGTTGATGCCGATATTGACGACCTCGAAGCCCGCGCCCTCCATCATCATGGCGACCAGGTTCTTGCCGATGTCGTGGATATCGCCCTTGACGGTGCCGATCACCATCTTGCCGATCTTGGGCGCGCCGGTCTCCGCCAGCAGCGGGCGCAGGATCGCCATGCCGGCCTTCATGGCATTGGCGGCCAGCAGCACCTCCGGCACGAATAGGATACCGTCGCGGAAGTCGATGCCGACGATGCGCATGCCCTCGACCAGCGCCTTGGTCAGCGTGTCATAGGGCGTCCAGCCGCGACCCAGCAGGATATGGACCGCCTCCTCGATCTCCTCCTTGAGTCCGTCGTAGAGATCGTCATGCATCTGCTGCACGAGATCGTCATCCGACAGGCTGTTCAGATCGAGTTCGCCGTCATCGGCCATGATCCCCGTCCTTCATGCAAATCCGGCGGCCGGAGGGAATGGGCGTGGCCGCGATGCGCCGTTGTCCTTTAGCCGGCACAAGCTAGTCAAGGGGCCCTTCGCCGCCACGCGCGGCGGCGACATCAATTGCCTGCCGGGCGACATGACGCTTGACCGCCTGTTCCATGCGGGACTGACTTTGGTTATCGAAGGCTACTGAAGACCTGCGCACCTGGGACTGCTTTCCCCGGACGACGCGCTCGTGCTATCAAGCCGAAGTTGTATAGACAAGTTGGCGAGGCTTTGATCATGGCGGGAAAGGACTTCCGGCTCCGGCCCGGTACGCTCACTCTCGACGATCTCGAGCGGCTGATGGGCGACCGGCGCCGGATCGCGATCGATCCCGCGGCCTGGGGGCCTGTGGAAGCCTCGGCCGCCGTGGTGGCGCGCATCGTTGCGGAGGGCCGCACCGCCTACGGCGTCAATACCGGCTTCGGCAGCCTGGCCAAGACGCGCATTCCCGCCGAGGCGGTGACGGAGCTCCAGCGCCGCCTCGTCCTCTCCCATGCCGCTGGCACCGGCCCGCTGCTGGAGGATCGCCTGGTCCGCGGGATCATGATCGCCAAGATCAACGGGCTCGCCCGCGGCGCTTCGGGCGTCCGGCGCAGCGTCATCGAAGCGTTGGCCGCCCTCGTCAATAACGGGGTCCATCCCTGCATCCCCGCCAAGGGCTCGGTCGGCGCCTCCGGCGATCTGGCGCCGCTCGCCCATATGACCGCGGCCCTGATGGGTGAAGGCGAGATCCGCATCGAGGGCCGCGTCGTTCCGGCCCGCGCGGGGCTCGCCCGCGCGGGCCTCGTGCCTTTGGACCTCGCTGCAAAGGAGGGTCTGGCGCTGCTGAACGGGACCCAGGTCTCCGCCGTGCTGGCCGCCGCCGGCCTCTTCGCCGCCAATCGGGTCTTCGCGGCGGCTCTGGTCACCGGGGCCATGAGCGTCGATGCGGCGGCGGGGAGCGATGCACCCTTCGATCCGCGCATCCACAAGCTCCGCGGCCAGCCCGGCCAGATCGAGGTCGCCGCCGCGCTTGCCCGGCTGATGGCGGGCAGCGAGATCCGCCGCTCCCATATCGAGGGGGACGACCGGGTGCAGGATCCCTATTCGCTGCGCTGCCAGCCCCAGGTGATGGGTGCCGTGCTGGACCAGCTCCGCTATGCGGCGGGCGTCATCGGACGCGAAATCAATGCCGTCTCCGACAATCCCCTGGTCTTCGCTGACACCGGAGAGATCGTCTCTGGCGGGAATTTCCATGCCGAGCCGGTGGCGCTCGCCGCCGATGCCATCGCGGTCGCCATCGCCGAGATCGGCGCCCTGGCCGAGCGCCGGATCGCGCTCTTGACGGATCAGCATATGGGCGGGCTTCCGCCCTTCCTGGTCGCCGATCCCGGGCTCAATTCCGGCTTCATGATCGCCCATGTCACCTCGGCGGCGCTGGCCAGCGAGAACAAGAGCCTGGCCCATCCGGCAAGCGTCGATTCTCTCCCCACCTCGGCCAATCAGGAAGACCATGTGAGCATGGCGACATACGCCGCCCGGCGCCTGGGGGAGATGGCGGAGAACACCGAGACCATCATCGCCATCGAGCTTCTTTCCGCCGCCCAAGGGATCGACCTGCGAGCGCCCCTCAAATCCTCAGCTGCGCTGGAGGGCTTCAAGGCGGAGCTGCGCAAGACCGTCGCGCCCTGGGACCGGGACCGCGCCATGGCCCCCGACATCGCCGCCGCCAAGGCCGTGGTGCAGGCGGGGAAGCTGACCTCGATCGCGGTGATCTGAATTCCAGTTGCGGACGGGATCCCGCTGTTGACATTTACGCGCATTACGCATAATATATAAGATTACGTTTGCAGGAAGATCGCCCCTGCAGATTCTCTGCAGAAGCAGGAAGGAGGGCCGGTGGCGAGCCCGACTCGGAAGGAGGGCGCCGTCACGAGGGCGACCCACATATGCCCCTCCGTTTAATGGGCCCTTCGAGGTTGGGGCGATGGAGGATTCGGACCATCGAACTGCGGCTTTGCGGCAGTGGCGTCGCCGGTTGGCATCGGTTAGAACAGCCGGCTCCGGATCGCGGGAGTGCCAAGCATGGCAGGGATACCCACCTACTCGACACGGCCGACCTTCCTGGGCACGGCCAATGAGGACCCTGACGCGGCCTTCGTATGCGCCGGCGTGCCCTTCGATATCGGCACCACCCATCGGGCCGGGGCGCGCTTCGGCCCAATGGCGATCCGCGCCATCAGCCGCATGCTGGTGGATGGTCTCAATCCGCTGAACTGGCGCGATCCCCAGTTGCTCCCGCTCGCTGATATCGGCGATTTCAAGATCGCGCTGGGCGATACCCTCGCAAGTCTGAAGCTGATCGAGGAGCAGGCCGCGCGCTGCAAGCATCTGATCACCCTCGGTGGCGATCATGCGATCACGCTCCCTTTGCTGCGCGCCGTGGCGAAGAAGCAGGGGCCCGTCGGGCTCATCCATTTCGATGCCCATGTCGATACCTGGCCGGACAGCTTCGGCCAGAAATATGGCCATGGCTCGGTCTTCTACCACGCCATCGAGGAGGGCCTCGTCGATCCCAACCGCATGATCCAAATCGGCATCCGCTCCCCGCTCGCCCGCGACGTCTGGGACTGGACCATCGGCAAGGGCGTCTCCGTCTGGTCGGCCCAGGAGGTCCACCGCCTTGGCCCCGATGAGGTGGTGGGGGCGATCCATGCCAAGGTCGGCAAGGGCAAGACCTATCTCTCCTTCGATATCGACGCCATCGATCCTTCGCAGGCGCCGGGCACCGGCACGCCGGAGGTGGGCGGCCTCTGGACCTGGCAGGTGAAGATGATTCTTGACCATCTCGCCGGCATCGACTTCGTCGGCATGGATGTGGTCGAGGTCGCTCCGCCCTATGACGTCGCCGAGATCACCGCGCTCGCGGCGGCGACCGTCGCCTGGCAATACCTCAGCCTGACGGCGCCGCAAGCCTGATGGATTCCGGCGTGACCGAGCTGCAGCTTGCCCATGACCTGGCCTTCGCCGATCTCTATGCCAGCGAAGGCCTGGCGCGGATCGACGCGCTGTTCCTCGAGGGGCTGGCAGCGGAGCTGCGCCAGCATCTGCTTGCCGCCCGCGCCGCGCCGCTCGCCGGCAAGGAGGAATCGGCCCTCCTGATCGAGCTGGCCGCGCATCTCGAGGATTTCATCGGCGCCCTCTTCGGCATTAGGCGCGAGCTGCAGGCGCTGGCCGAGCGCCATCACGCGCTGGCCCCGGTCTTCACCTGTAAGCGTCTCTTCGTCCAGCGCCAGGCCCTCAAGGGCTACAAGCCCGAAGCCGCCGCGGCTTTCGACGGCGAGGCTCTGGCAACCGAGCTCGAGGCACGGCTCGGCGCGCCGCTGACCGAGCTCGCCTTCGCCCGCCGCGTCAATGGCTGGATGGAAGATGAGGCCGCCAACAAAGCGGATCTCGATCTCGCCGCGCGCTACGCGGCCTGGGCAACGCTCAGCGAGGCCGGCCGCGCCAAGCATGGCGCCGGCGTGCTGTTCAAGGCGCCGCGCAAGCTCGATCCCTATCATCTGGTGCCCGTGCAGGAGGTCGAGCGCCATGGCGTCGCGATGATGCAGCTCGATCCCCATCATCACCGCCATCGCGAAGGCTTCGCCCTCACCGATCGCGGCACGGATCTGACCGGCGCCCTCGACCAGACGCATTACTGCATCTTCTGCCACCATCAGGGTAAGGATTCCTGCAGCCGCGGCCTCAAGGAGCGCGACGGCAGCTTCAAGAAGAGCCCCTTCCAGGTGACGCTCGCCGGCTGTCCCTTGGAAGAGAAGATCTCCGAGATGCACAGCCTGAAGGCCGAGGGCGTGCCGCTGGGAGCGCTCGCCATGATCGTGGTCGACAATCCCATGACCGCGGCCACGGGTCACCGCATCTGCAACGACTGCATGAAGGCCTGCATCTACCAGAAGCAGGATCCCGTCGACATCCCCCAGGCCGAGACCCGCACCCTCAAGGATGTGCTGGAGCTGCCCTGGGGCTTCGAGATCTATGGTCTGCTGACGCGCTGGAATCCGCTGAACCTGCGCGAGCCGGTGGCGAAGCCTGCCTCGGGCAAGAAGGTGCTGGTGGTCGGGCTCGGCCCCGCGGGATTCACGCTCTCCCACTACATGCTGAATGACGGCCATACGGTGGTCGCCATTGACGGGCTGAAGATCGAGCCGCTGCCGGCTGAGTTCTCCGGCCGCACGCCGGAGGGTGAGGCCGCTTCCTTCAAGCCGATCCGCGATATCCGAGAGCTCTACGAGAATCTCGATGCCCGGGTGATGGCGGGCTTCGGCGGGGTGGCCGAATACGGCATCACCGTGCGCTGGGACAAGAACTTCCTGAAGGTGATCCGCCTGCTGCTCGAGCGCCGGCGCCAATTCGCCATGTTCGGCGGGGTGCGCTTCGGCGGCACGCTCACCCTGGACCAGGCCTTCGCGCTCGGCTTCGACCATGTGGCGCTCTGCCTCGGCGCCGGCAAGCCCACGATTCTCGACATGCCGCACCAGCTGGCGCCGGGCGTGCGCATGGCTTCGGATTTCCTGATGGCGCTCCAGCTGACGGGTGCCGCGAAGAGCGAATCCATCGCCAATCTGCAGCTTCGCCTGCCGGCGGTCGTCATCGGCGGCGGGCTCACTGCCATCGACACGGCGACCGAGGCGCTGGCCTATTACCCGCGCCAGGTGGAGAAGTTCCTCGGGCGCTACGAGACCCTGGTCGCCGAGCGGGGCGAGCAGGCGGTGCGTGCGGGCTGGAGCCCGGTCGAACTGCCGATCGCCGATGAGTTCATCGCCCATGCCCGCGCCATCCGCGCCGAGCGGGCACGGGCCGCTGCCGCCGGCGAGCTGCCGAAGCTGACGGCGCTCATGGATGGCTGGGGCGGGGTCACCATCGCCTATCGCCGCCGCCTCATCGATTCGCCGAGCTATACGCTCAATCACGAGGAGGTCGAGAAGGCGCTCCAGGAAGGAATCCGTTTCGCCGAGGGGCTGACGCCGACGGAGATCAAGGTCGATGAAGCCGGTCATGCCTCGGCCATCTGCCTGAAGCGCGCCGACGGCAGCAACGCGACCTTGCCGGCGCGCGCCGTTCTGGTGGCGGCCGGCACGCGGCCCAACACGGTGCTCGCCCGCGAGGATGGCGAGCATTTCACCCTCGACGGCCAGTATTTCTCCGCCGTGGATGAAGACGGCCAGAAGGTGACGCCGGAGCGCCTCGCCAAGCCCGCCCATGTCCATGTGCTGCAGCAGATCTGCGAGGATGGGCGTGCCGTCAGCTTCTTCGGCGATCTGCATCCGAGCTTTGCCGGCAATGTTGTGAAGGCCATGGGCGGGGTGAAGCAGGGCTGGCCGATCGTCGCCGGCGCGCTCGCGGGGCTCGATCATCCCGCCTCGGCCGAGGCCCCCGCGGCCTTCATGGAGCGCATGAACCATCTCTTCCGCGCCCATGTGGTGGCGGTCAATCGCCTGACGCCCACCATCGTCGAGGTGGTGGTGCGCGCCCCACAGGCGGCGCGAAACTTCCATCCCGGCGAGTTCTACCGGCTGCAGAATTTCGAGAGCCTCGCCGACCGGATCGAGGGTACGACCTTGGCCATGGAAGGCCTGGCGCTGACCGGTGCCTGGACCGATTCGGAGCGGGGGCTGGTGGGCACCATCGTGCTGGAGATGGGCGGCTCCTCGGATCTCTGCATGCTGCTGAAGCCCGGCGAGCCGGTGATCCTCATGGGCCCGACGGGCACTCCCACCGAGACGCCTTCCGGCGAGACGGTGCTGCTCGCGGGCGGCGGTCTCGGCAATGCCGTGCTCTTCTCCATCGGCCGGGCGCTGAAAGCCGCCGGCTCCCGCGTGCTCTACTTCGCCGGCTACAAGCGCCTCCAGGATCGCTACAAGGTCGCGGAGATCGAGGCAGCATCCGATGTGGTGGTGTGGGCCTCGGACGAATCGCCGGGCTTCACCCCCGGCCGGCCCCAGGACAAGGCGATCGCGGCCAACATCGTCGAGGCGATGGTCGCCTATCAGCGGGGCGATCTCGGCCCCAAGGCCATCGATCTCTCGGAGGTCGACCGCATCATCGCCATCGGCTCCGATGGCATGATGGCCGCCGTCGCCCGTGCCCGCCACGGCGTTCTCAAGCCCTGGCTCAAGCCTCATCACCATGCCATCGGCTCCATCAACTCGCCGATGCAATGCATGATGAAGGAGGTCTGCGCCCAGTGCCTGCAGCGTCATCACGACCCCGCGACAGGCAAGGAGACGATCGTCTTCTCCTGCTTCAATCAGGACCAGCCGCTGGATGCGGTGGATTTCGGCGCGCTGCGCCGGCGCCTCAGCCAGAACGGCGTGCAGGAGAAGCTGACGACGCTCTGGATCGACCGGTGTCTGCGCCATCTCGGGCGGCGGGGAGCCGCGGCCTGACCCGCCTCGGCTGCTCAAGTTCTTCTTTCGATTTCGCTTAGCAAATCTGCGTTGCTCCCTGGCGCCAAAGCTCCATTTTTGACAGCACATTGGAGAGGGAGATCGCCATGGCCGTCGCAGCCGAAAAACTGGAGCCCAGGGTCATCGACCAGGTCGAAGGTGTGCTGACATATCTGGTCGATAGGGGTATCCGGCCCGTGTCCTACAACTACGAGCCGCCGCCAGGCGTGCCCCAGCGTTCGGGAGTCTATGCCGAGCACAAGATACAGGTGGTGAATGGGCGGCGCTGGCCCGAGGCGGCCTTCTCCCTCGACCGCCAGGGTTTCCTTTTTAGCCACCACGAGACCGCCGTCCGGGATTTCTACGACCCGGCCGAGATCGAAGGGGTCTACTTTGCGGAGGTCGAGGCGCTTCTGAAGCAGGTAACGGGCGCGGAGAAGGTCGTGACCTTCGACCACACGCTGCGCGTCGGACCGGCCCGCCACAAAAAGGGCCAGCGCGAGCCCGTGCGCCGCGTGCATAACGACTACACGCTGAAATCAGGACCACAACGGGTGCGGGACCTGCTGCCGGCAGCCGAGGCGGAGGAGCGCCTGAAGCACCGCTTCGCCATCATCAATGTCTGGCGCCCGATCCGCGGGCCTGTGGAGGAGGCGCCGCTCGCCGTCGCCGATGCCCGCAGCATTGCGCCCGGCGATCTGATCGCCACCGACTTGCTCTACCCCGACCGCACCGGTGAAACCTATTCCGTCGCCTATAACCCGGCCCATCGCTGGTTCTATTTTCCGGAGATGCGACGCGAGGAGGTGCTGTTCCTGAAAGTGTATGACTCGGCGACGGATGGCCGGGCGCGCTTCGCCGCCCATACGGCCTTCGATGACCCGACGGGCCCGCGCCTGCCGATCGCGCGGGAAAGCATCGAGACCCGCAGCCTGGTCTTCTTCCCGCCGGAGGGATAAGTCCCGCTAGCCGCGCCAGAGCTTGCCGCGGGCGCGGACCCGATCGAGGGCCGCGAGGGTTTCGCTGTCCATCTCCGTCAACGGCTGGCCAGCGGGCTGAGGTGGCGCAGCGGATCCGCCGAAGGCCGCCAGCACGGCGGGCGCCTCGCAGTAGTCGGCAAGAACCGGCTGCAGGAGCCGGCGAAATTGCTCGGGCGAGCGAGCTTCGGCTGCGGCCAGGGCTGCGTGGCGAGCCGCCGGCAAAGCGGCCAGGAAGGCCGCTTCGCCCCCCGCCGCAGCCGCGATCAGATCGAGGACCGGGGCCGCCCCGTCATAAGCGGGGAGGTCGATGCCTGCGGCGGCGCCACCGGGCAGCCTTGTGCCTTCGCCCGGCAAGAGGGCGGCGAGGACAGCCTCGAGAAAGGCAGGGCTCATGTACCGATCTCCCGGGCCAGATCGTCGGCGAGCTTCAAGGCGAGCGCACCGATGGTGGAGCCGGGATTGACGGCGCCCACGCTGGGAAACAGGCTGCCGTCGACGACGCGGAGATCTGCCACGCCATGGCAGCGCCCGCTGGCGTCGGTGACGGCGCTTGCCGGTTCCGGGCCCATGCGGGCCGTGCCCAGGAGATGCCAGCCGGTGAGCGGCGCCAGCGGCACCCGGACCACCCGATGGGCGCCGGCGGCGCGCAGCATCTCTTCTGCCCGGTCGAGGCCGAAATCGAGCATCCGCCGCGATTCCTCGAAGACGCGATACTCGACCTTCACGCCGGGAAGGCCGTCGCTCTCCGTCTCCGCGGTCAAGGTGACGCGGTTTTCGGGCTCGGGCAGATCCTCGACCATGACGAGGACGGGTATGGAATGATGAAACTCCTCGCGCAAGGCGCGGGGCAAGGCCTCGCCCCAAGGCTGCTCGAGCCGCAGCGCCTGAAGCAGCAGCGCGTTCTCGCGGGTGACCTGGAGGTGGATGCCGCGCTTGAATCCGCGCTTCGCATCGGTCTCGTAGAACTCGTGGGAGTAGATGGCGCAGCCGACCGGCCCCGCCGGCCCGTCCATCGCCTCGGCGAACATGCCGCGCGCATAGGCGACCGGGTGGTACATGAGATTGCGGCCCAGCGCCGGGTTCTCGATGCCCGAGGCGAGCAGGACCCGCGCCGTGCCGATGCCGTTGCCGGCGATGACGACGCATGCCGCGGGCTGGCGGTAGTCGCGCCCATCGGCGCCGCGATAGAGAAGGCCGGTGGCGCGGCCGGCTTCGACGATCACCTGCTGGACGACGGCGCCGGTCCTCAGCTCCACCCCGGCGGCGAGTGCCCGCGGCCAATAGGTGAGATCGACCGAGGCCTTGGCACCGCTCACGCAGCCGATGAGGCAGGGGCCGCAGCGATTGCAGCCGGGCCGCCCATCATGGCTTCGCGAATTGACGGCGGCATCGACGGGCCACCAATGCCAGCCCAGCCGGTCGAAGCCGCGGGCGGCGGCGATGCCGAGGCGGCCGGGGGAGAGCGGTGGCTGGGCACGACCGGGCTTCGGCGGATAGGCGGGATCGCCCGCGAGCCCGCTCACCCCCATCATCCGGTCGTTCAGATCGTAATAAGGCTCGAGGGCGTCATAGCCGAAGGGCCAGTCCTCGCCGACGCCATCCAGGCTGCGGGTCCGGAAATCCGAGGGGTGCAGCCGCGGGAAATGCGCCGCCCAATTGATCGTCGAGCCGCCCACCCCGTTCCACATCAAGGGCTTCAGCGCCGAGCCGGAATCATCGATGGCGTAATCGGCGGAAAAGGGATTGCCACCAGCCTTGAGCCGCAGATTGGGCGAGGAGGCCCAGGCGCCCACGGCCGCGCGCTGCCATTGGCGGCTCCTGGCCGGCATGGCGGCGCGATCGACCCAGCCGCCGCGCTCGAGGCAGAGGATGCGAAGCCCCGGTGCCTGCTCGGTGAGCCTGGCGGCGAAGGCGCTGCCCGCGAAGCCGGCGCCCACCACGGCCACGTCCACCGGTTCGCAGTTCAATGCCTCGGCCATGCCCCCTTGCCCTCTCGATCCCTGCCATTGGAAGCATATCGGCCGCGCGCTTCACAAGCGGAGAGGGGCGGGCCGCCACCCGCAGGCACTGTTCCCTCTGAAAGAAAAACTATCAGCGCGCGGCAGACTTACTTCCTTGTGAGCCCTGCAGACGCTGCGGACAATTCACCATGTGCTTGATGCGCCCTAAGGTGCAGTTATGACTCGAATCACCGGCCTGCTGATCCTCGCCAGCGCCCTTCTGCTCGCCATCGGCGGGGCGCTCGGCTATCTGATGCCGAGCCCCTGACGGGCGACGCCGCAAGCCAGCTCCCGCCGCGAGCCTATCCGGCCCTTGACCGCATCGGCGGCTCTGGGTAGCATCCGGTTCATAGCGCCGATTTGAACTCAGCTTGCGGGCGCTTAAGAAATGCAGCTAAAGCGAGGCGGTCCCCGCCAGCTTCCGCTGCGCGGGGCTTTTTTCTGCCGGTATAGGCATGCCGGCGCGGCCTCGGCAGTCATGGCGGTGACGCCTCGGAACCCTGATGCAGGAGAACCGAGCGATGCTCATTCGCCGCTTGCACGATGTCGAGAAGCCTGACCAGCCTACGACGCTGGCGCGGCCACAAACCGCCATTTCCACCGCCGAGCCGCTTCAGCCGCTGAGGAAGCTCCCGCCGCTGAACGCGCTGCGCAGCTTCGAGGTCGCGGCGCGTTGCAGCAGCTTCACCAAGGCGGCCGCCGAGCTTCTGGTGACCCCCGCCGCCGTGGGGCAGCAGGTCCGCCAGCTCGAGGATTTCATGGGCGTCAAGCTGTTCCGCCGCGAGAACCGGGTGCTCGTGCTGACCCCCGCCGGGGAGGCCTGCCTGCCGGGCATCCGCGAAGGCTTCGCCCAGCTCGCCGCGGCGGTGAGCCTGGCCAAGCCGCAGAACAAGGCGGGGCGCCTGACCGTCAGCGTGGCGCCTTCCTTCGCCGCCAAATGGCTGCTGCCGCGGCTGCATGACTTCGAGCTTCGCCATCCCGAGATCGACGTGCATGTCGATGCCTCCATGCCGATCGTCGATCTCCGTGACGGCAGCATCGATGTCGCGATCCGCTATGGCTCCGGCCAGTATCCGGGCTTGCGCGTCGAACGCCTCCTCAGCGAGGAGGTGATCCCGGTCTGCAGCCCCGCCTTGCGTGACGGCGAGCGGCCGCTCGGAAGACCGCAGGACCTCGGAGAGCACACGCTGCTGCACGACGACAGCCCGGATAATGATCCGAGCTGCCCGACCTGGCCCATGTGGCTGCGCGCTGCCGGCGTTCATGGCGTCGACGGGATTCGCGGGCCTCATTTCAGCCAGTCGAGCCTGGTTCTGGAGGCAGCGGTACTGGGGCGCGGCGTCGCGCTCGCCAAAGCCACCCTCGCCGCGGACGATCTCGCAGCCGGCAAGGTGGTTCGCCTGTTCGAGATGAGCGTGCCGCTGGCCTTCGCCTACTACCTTGTCTATCCGGAAAGCGCCGGCCAGTCGCCGAAGGTGACGGCCTTCCGGCAATGGCTCTTCGAGCAGGTGGGACGCGCATAGGCAGCTAGCGGAGGGCCGTAGTCGTGTTCCGTGCACAGGACGCATGTTCTAAGCTGCGGCCGGCGGGATCTCTCCGCCGGAGGAGAGCGGGATGAAAGCGCGGATCAAGTTCGTCGAGAAAGTCACCTTCCTCGCCGAATCGGGCACCGGACATGCCATGGTGATCGACGGCGCGCCTGCGGAGGGCGGGCGCAATCTCGGGCCCAGGCCCATGGAACTGCTGCTCATGGGGCTCGGCAGCTGCACCGCATTCGACGTCGTCCTGATCCTGCGCAAGGGACGCCAGGAGGTGACGGATTGCGTGGTCGAGGTGGAGGCCGAGCGGGCCGCGACCGATCCCAAGGTCTTCACCCGCATCCATATGCATTACCGGGTCGCGGGCCGCGGCCTGGCACCGGCCAAGGTCGAGCGCGCCATCGCGCTCTCGGCGGAGAAGTACTGCTCCGCCTCCGCCATCATGAGCAAGACAGCCACCATCACCCATGACTGGGAGGTGGTGGAGGAGACGGCGGAGGGCTCGCCCGCCTGATGGCTAATTTCCATCTCCCGCGCTGCGGAGCGGGAGATGGGGTCAGGGTTGTTGGATTGTCGCCTGTTTCCTGGTTGCGACGTTGCTGTCGCAAACGGAGCAGCGGCTGTCGCGGCGGATATGGTCGTTTGGAGGGTGAATTCCTAGATTTCAGCCATG
>DATBBO010000260.1:0-7139 GCA_036270995.1 Dongiaceae bacterium
CTTCGGCACCACCTGCCAGAACTTGTCTCGCTCCAGCGACCAATCGTTGATCAGCCGCCGCGCGAATCTCGACTGGGTCTCCGCCACATGCTCGCCGATCAGGGCCTGGAGATGGGCCTCCCAGTAATTCGAATCGATCCGTTGCCAGATGACCGAATCCCCGTTGACGTAGCTCGGGAAACTGCCCGCCTCGTCATAGACGAAGGCCATGCCGCCGCTCATGCCGGCGGCGAAATTGTCGCCGACGGGCCCCAGGATCACGGCGGTGCCGCCGGTCATGTACTCGCAGCCATTGGCCCCGCAGCCCTCGACCACCACGTCGGCGCCTGAGTTGCGGACGGCGAAGCGCTCGCCGGCCTGGCCGGCGGCGAAGAGGCGGCCGGCGGTGGCGCCGTAGAGGACCGTGTTGCCGATGATGACGTTCGCCTGGGTCACGAGCGGGCTGGAGGGGAGCGGGCGGACGACGATGGTCCCGCCCGAGAGCCCCTTGCCGACATAGTCGTTGGCGTCGCCCAGCACCTCGAGCTTGAGGCCCTGCACGGCGAAGGCGCCCAGCGACTGGCCGGCGGAGCCGCGGAGCCGTACGGTGACATGGCCGGGCTTGAGGCCGGCCATGCCGAAGCGCCTCGTGATCTTGGCGGAGAGCCGCGTGCCGATGGCCCGCTGGGTGTTGCGGATGTTGTACTGGAGCTGCATCTTCTCGCCCTCCTCGAAGAGGGCGCGGGCATCGCCGATCATCTGGGCGTCGAGGCTGTCGGGCACTTCGTTCCGGCCCTCCAGCGTGCAGTAGCGCGCCTCGCCGCCGGCATCGGCCTGCGCCAGCAACGGGTTCAGGTCGAGATCGTCGAGATCGGCGGCACCCCGGCTGACCTGGGTCAGGAGATCGGTGCGGCCGATCACCTCCTTGAGGGAGCGGAATCCCAGGCGGGCCAGGATCTCGCGCACCTCCTCGGCGATGAAGCTGAAGAGGTTCACCACCTTCTCCGGCGAGCCGGCGAAGCGCTCTCGGAGGCGCGGGTCCTGGGTGCAGACGCCGACCGGGCAGGTGTTGGAATGGCACTGGCGCACCATGATGCAGCCCATGGCGATGAGGGCCGCGGTGCCGATGCCGAACTCCTCGGCCCCCAGCATGGCGGCCATGACGACGTCGCGCCCGGTCTTGATGCCGCCATCGGTGCGCAGCCTGACGCGATGGCGAAGGCGGTTCAGGGTCAGCACCTGATGCACCTCGGAGAGGCCCATCTCCCAGGGGATGCCAGCATATTTGATCGAGGTCATGGGCGAGGCGCCGGTGCCGCCGACATGGCCGGAGATCAGGATCACGTCTGCTTTTGCCTTGGCGACGCCGGCGGCGATGGTGCCGATGCCCGAGCGGGCCACCAGCTTCACCCCCACCTTGGCGTCGGGGTTGATCTGCTTCAGATCGTAGATGAGCTGGGCCAGATCCTCGATGGAATAGATGTCGTGATGGGGCGGGGGCGAGATCAGCGAGACTCCCTCGGTCGCATGGCGCAGCCGCGCGATCTCCGCCGTCACCTTGAAGCCCGGAAGCTGGCCGCCCTCGCCGGGTTTGGCACCTTGCGCGATCTTGATCTCGAGCTCGCGGCAATGGGTCAGATATTCCGCGGTCACGCCGAAGCGGCCCGAGGCCACCTGCTTGATGGCGGAATTGGCGTTGTCGCCATTGGGCCGCGGGCGGAAGCGCTGGGGGTCCTCGCCGCCCTCGCCGGAATCCGACTTCGCGCCGATGCGGTTCATGGCGATGTTCAGGGTGCCATGGGCCTCGGGCGAGAGCGCGCCCAGCGACATGCCGGGGGTGACGAAGCGCTTGCGGATCTCGGTGATCGATTCCACCTCGTCGATGGAGATCGGCTCGGCCACGGAATCGAAGGCGAGGAGATCGCGGATGGCGATGGGCGGGCGCTTCTCCATCGCCTCGGAATAGCGCTTGAAGGTCTGGTAGGATTCGCTTGCGACGGCGGATTGCAGCATGTGGATGAGCCCCGCCTCCCAGGCATGGGCCTCGCCGCCCCGGCGGTAGCGGTAGAAGCCGCCCACCGGCAGGGCGGTGTAATCCTCGCTCCAGGCGCGCCGGTGGAGCTCCAGCACCCGGCGCTGGATGCCGACCATGCCAATGCCGGAGATACGGGACGGCATGTCGGGGAAATATTCCGCCACCATGGTGCGGGAGAGGCCGAGGGCCTCGAAGCAGCCGCCGCCGCGATAGCTGGAGATCACGGCGATGCCCATCTTGCTCATGATCTTCAGCAGGCCCTGGTCGAGGGCCCCGCGGTAGCGCTTCAGGCATTCCTCGAGGGAGCGCTGCCCGAAGAGCCCGCGGCGATGGCGGTCGGCGATGGAGGCCTCGGCGACATAGGCGTTGACAGTGGTGGCGCCGACGCCGATCAGCACGGCGAGGTGATGCACGTCCAGGCATTCGCCGGAGCGCAGGTTGAGGGAGGTAAAGGTGCGGAGCTGCTGGCGCAGCAGATGGGTGTGCACCGCTCCGGTGGCGAGGATCATGGGGATGGCGGCGCGGCCGGGGCCCGAGGCCTCGTCGGAGAGGATGATATGCACGGCGCCGCCGCGCACTGCATCCTCCGCCTGACGGCGGATCGACTGCACCGCATCGCGCAGCGCGTTGTCGCCGGTATCTGGATCAAAGGTGCAGTCCACCACCGCAGCACTGCCGCCCATATAGGCGCGCATGGCCTGGAACTCGGAGGTCAGCAGCACCGGGCTCTCGAGCTGGAGCAGCCGGCACTGGCCTTCCTCCTGGTCCAGCACGTTGCCGAGATTGCCGAGGCGGGTCTTCAGGGTCATCACCCGGCTCTCGCGCAAGGAGTCGATGGGCGGGTTGGTGACCTGGCTGAAGTTCTGGCGGAAGAAGTGGTGCAGGCCGCGATACTGGCCGGCCAGCACAGCGAGCGGCGCGTCGTCGCCCATGGAGCCCACGGCCTCCTTGGCCTCCTCCACCATGGGATGGAGGATCAGCTCCAGATCCTCCATGGTGAAGCCGGCGGCGTGATGGCGCCGGGCCAGCTCCTCGCGCGGGAAGATGGCGGGCTCGCCGGTTGCGTTGCGCACGAGATCGTCGATGACGGTGATGTTCTCGACCCAGGCGCTGAAGGCGGCGCGGCCGGCGAGCTCGTCCACCAGCTCGCCCGGGCGGTAGAAGCGTCCGGCAGAGAGATCGACGCCGATCATCTGGCCGGGGCCGACGCGGCCCTTCTCGACGATGGTGGCCTCGTCGACCCGCACCATGCCGGCCTCCGAGCCCGCCAGCAGCAGGCCGTCGCCGGTGATGGTGTAGCGCATGGGGCGGAGCCCGTTGCGGTCCATGCCGGCGATCACCCAATTGCCGGCGAAGGCACAGATCGCCGCCGGCCCGTCCCAGGGCTCCATCACCGAGTTGCAGTAGCTGTAGAAGTCGCGATGGGGCTTGGGCATGGTCTGGCGCCCGGCCCAGGTATCGGGGATGAGGAGCGCCTTCACCATGGGGAGGTCGCGCCCGACGCCGACCATGGCCTCGAAGACATTGTCGAGGGCCGCAGAGTCGGAGCCGCCCGGCTGCACGATGGGCTTCATCGCCTCCATCTGGTCGCCATAGACGGGGGTCGCCATGCGCGTCTCATGGGCCTTCATCCAGTTGAGATTGCCCTTGAGGGTGTTGATCTCGCCGTTATGGGCGATGACGCGGAAGGGCTGGGCCAGATGCCAGGTGGGGAAGGTGTTGGTGGAATAGCGCTGGTGATAGACGGCGAAATTGGAGACGAAGCGCTCGTCCAGGAGATCGGGATAGAAGGCCGTCAGCTGCTCGGCCAGGAACATGCCCTTGTAGATGACCGAACGGCAGGAGAGGGAGCAGATGTAGAAATCCTTGATGCTCTCCTCGATCACCGCCTTCTCGATGCGCCGGCGGATGAGATAAAGGTCGACCTCGAACTGCTCTTCGTCCACCCCGCGGCTGTTGCAGATCATGATCTGCTCGATCTCCGGCCGCGTGGCATTGGCCTTCTCGCCGATGACGTCGATGTTCACCGGCACCTGGCGCCAGCCATAGATGGTGTGGCCGTAGGAGAGGATCTCGCGCTCGACCACGACGCGGGCGCGCTCCTGGGCGCCGAGGTCGGTGCGCGGCAGGAAGACCATGCCGACGCCGAGCTTGCCCGGGCCCAGCACCGAGCCCGCGCGGCGGATATGGTCCTGGAAGAAATCCTGGGGGATCTGGACATGGATGCCCGCACCGTCGCCGGTCTTGCCATCGGCATCCACGGCGCCGCGATGCCAGACGGCCTTCAGCGCCGCGATCGCGGCCTGCACGACCTTACGGCTCGGCTCGCCATCGAGGGCGGCGATGAGGCCGACGCCGCAGGCATCATGCTCCTCGCGGGGATCGTAGAGGCCATAGGCGGCGAGATGCCGGGCGTTGCGGCGGTAGCTGTCAACGAAGTCCTGGCTCATGACGCTCTCCACATTCCCCTCTCCCTCCTTCGCCCCTATCCCCCTTCAGCCAGGCGATCGCATGCGGGTGGCTTCGTCTCTTCCTTTTCCTTCGTCATCCCGGCGAAAGCCGGGATCCAGGATTGCAAGATCATGCCGGTTGCCCTGGACCCCGGCTTTCGCCGGGGTGACGGCCAAGAAAACGCGGCCACGACATCCACATGCGATACCCCTGCTCCTTCAAGAGGCAAAAGGAGCGGGGGGCTCGTCCCTAATACGACGGCACCTTCAGCCCCTGGCGGCCGAGCTCGGGGCCCATTTTCTTCATCGCTTCGTCCAGGAGCTTCCGGGTGACGGTCGGCCCCTGGGTCATCATGTCGGTCTGCACCTTCGCCTGGGCCTCGAGATATTTCTTGCCCAGAGGCGAGCGGTAGAAGGCGAGTATCTGGTCGAGCTCGGCGGGGGTGAAGCTGCGGGCGAACTCCGCCGCCGGCACGTCGCTGAGCTCGGAGAAATGCTGGCGCAGGAGCGGGGTGAAATAGGCATCCACCACCGGGCCGATCTGCGCCTCACGGCCGGGATTAACCGAGAGGATGAGCTGGTCGATGCTGGCGCTGATGCCGCCGATCATCTGGTCCTCGGAGCCAGGCACCATGGAGGCTGCCACCACCTCCCGCGCCTTCGCCATCGCCGCCGCACTCGGCTGCTCCTCGGCGCGGGCGCGCGAGAGAGGGGCGGGGAGGACGGCGAGGAGAAGGAGCGCGAGGGCGATCGCACTCTTCAGCCCCGTCCTCTTTCCTTCGTCATCCCGGCGAAATCCCCGGATCAAGTCCGGGGAGGGATCGAGGATTGCGAGAGTGAGCCGGTCGCCCTGGACCCCGGCATTCGCCGGGGTAACGGTTAAATATTGGCCCGGCTGTGACGAATTGGATGCGGACATCATGTCTCCTTCACTTCGCGGCCATACCGATGATGGCCTTTCCGGCGATATGGTCATCCATCCACCCGCCGGGACAGGTGCAGATCAGATGTTCGGGGATTTCAGCCCTCGATTCTTGAGCTCCGGCTCCATTTTGAGCAGGGCTTCGCGAGCGACCCTCTCGCCCCAATCCGTGCCGAGCTGCATGCCGTCCTGGAAGAGCCGGGGCTGCAGGGAAACGACCTTCTGGCCGATATCGGACTTGTAGAACAGGATGAGCTGGTCCAGCTCCGCGGCCGTGAAATAGCGCGCCCAGAGCTCTGCCATGAGATCGCCAATTTCCGGAAGACGCTTGTGCACCTCGGGAAGATAGTATTTCAGCATGAACTCGCGGACATCCTTCTCCCGGCCGGGATTGGCCCGTTCGAGGAGACCCTCCATGCTCTGGGAGATCGGCACTAATATGGCATCCAAGGTCTGGAGCTGGCGGGAGACCGCCAGCATCTCCTTCGCCTTGGCTACGGCCGCCGGATCCGACTGATCCGCCCGCCCCGAAGGCGCCGCCCCCAGCAGCAGCAAGGCGACGATCAGCAACAACCCACGCGTCCTCATGGCCCCCTCCATGCAGTATTGCGTTCATCTCTCGGCTCACTCCGCGGCCACGCCGAGAGCGGCCTTGCTCGTGATGTAGGAATCGATGCGGTCGGCGGCGTCGCGCCCGTCGCGGATGGCCCAGACCACGAGGGAGGCCCCGCGCACGATATCGCCGGCGGCGAAGACGCCGGGCATGTTGGTCATCATGCTGCGATGGTCGATCTTCAGCGTTCCCCAGCGGGTGACGCCGAGCTCCGGCGCCTTGAAGGCCGCCGGGAGGTCCTCGGGATCGAAGCCCAGCGCCTTCAGCACGAGATCGGCGGCAAGCGTGAAATGCGAGCCCTCGATGGCCTGCGGCGTCTGGCGGCCCGTGGCATCGGCGAGGCCCAGATGAATGCGCTGCGCGCGCACGCCGGTCAGCCTCGTATCGCCCATGAAGGCCTCGGGCTGGGCAAGGAAGACGAATTCCACGCCCTCCTCCTCGGCATAGGCGACCTCGCGCTGGGAGCCGGGCATGTTCGCGCGGTCGCGGCGATAGAGGCATTTCACCGTGCGGGCACCCTGGCGCACGGCGGTGCGCACGCAATCCATGGCCGTATCGCCGCCGCCGATGACGACGACATTCTTGCCCTTGGTGTTGAGCCGGCCGCTCTTCAGCTCCGGCACCTCATCGCCCAGGCTCGCGCGGTTGTTGGCGATCAGATAGTCGAGCGCCGGGACGATGCCCGAGAGCCCCACCCCCGGCGCCAGGATGTCGCGGGGCTTATAGACGCCGCAGGCGATGAGCACCGCATCGTGGCGCGCGCGCAGATCCGCCAAAGTGAGGTCGCGGCCGATCTCGCAGCCGAGCTCGAAGGCAACACCGGCCTCGACCAGCAGGCGCGAGCGGCGCTCCACCACCTCCTTCTCCAGCTTGAAGCTGGGGATGCCGTAGATCAGCAGGCCGCCGGCGCGGTCGTGGCGGTCATAGATCACCACGCGGTAGCCCTTGCGGCGGAGCTGCTCGGCGGCGGCCAAGCCCGCCGGTCCCGCGCCGATGATGCCGACGGATGAGCCGAGCTCGCGCCGGGGCAAGGCGGGCTTGACCCAGCCTTCCTCCCAGGCGGTGTCGGTGATGTAGCGCTCGACCGCCCCGATGGTGACGGTGCCATGCCCCGCCTGCTCGATGACGCAATTGCCCTCG
>DATBBO010000261.1:0-19894 GCA_036270995.1 Dongiaceae bacterium
CACGGGCTCGGAGCGCGTGGTCGGCGGGCTTCGGGCGGGGGCGCGCTCCTTCGAATACCGCCATACCCCGGATCCGCGCGAGATCGACCAGATTCTGCTGCCCATGCTGGAAACCCTGCGCGGCGGCGCGGCGGCGACCGGCGTCAAACCCGCTGTCTTGAGGAGGTCCCATGAAAATTAAGGACATGAACTGGATGCAGGTGGAGGACTATCTGAAGCGCGATGACCGCGCGGTGCTTCCCGTCGGCAGCACAGAGCAGCACGCCCAGCTCAGCCTCATGGTGGACTGCATTCTCTCAGAGCGGGTTTCCATCGACGCCGCCGAGCCCTTGGGCGTGCCCGTCTTTCCCCCGGTGAACTACGGCATAACGCCCTATTTCCGGGCCTTTCCCGGCACCATCTCGCTGCGTCTGGAGACCTTCGTCAAGGTCGTGCGCGACATCCTCGACAGCATGGCGGACCATGGCTTCAAGCGGATCGTCATCGTCAATGGGCATGGCGGCAACTCGCCGGCCCAGACCCTCTCTCAGGAATGGATGACCGACCATCCCGGCATCAAGGTGAAGTTCCACAACTGGTACAACGCCCCCAAGACCTGGGCCAAGGTGAAGGAAATCGACCCGGTCGCCTCCCATGCCTCCTGGATGGAGAACTTCACCTGGACCCGCCTGCCGGGGGTGGTCGCGCCGAGCCAGCAGAAGCCGATGATCGACTATGAGAAGATGCGCACTGTCGATGCCAAGGGCGTGCGCGCCCTCCTCGGTGACGGCAATTTCGGTGGCTATTACGAGCGCAGCGACGAAGAGATGGATGCGCTCTGGGCCGTCGCCGTCGAGGAGACCCGCACCGTCATCGATTCGAACTGGGCATGAGCCCCTCGCCGATCCTCGTCTGGGGCGCCGGCGCCATCGGCGGCACCGTCGGGGCCTATCTCATCCGCGCGGGCGAGCCGGTGATCTTCGTCGACCGCGATCCCGACCATGTGGCCGCGATCAACGCGGCAGGGCTCGCCATCACCGGCCCCATCGAGGAGTTTCGCGTTCAGGCGCGTGCTTACCTCCCCAAGGATCTCAAAGGACAGTTCGACAGCATCTTCCTCTGCGTCAAGGCCCACGACACCGAAGCGGCGGCCGCGGCGCTTGCACCTTTCCTTGCGAGCGATGGCTGCGTCCTCTCGCTTCAGAACGGCCTCAACGAGCTGGTCATCGCAGCCAAGGTCGGCGAGCACCGGACGGTTGGCGCCTTCATCAATTTCGGCGCGGATTACCTGTCCCCCGGCGTCATCCACTATGCCGGGCGCGGCGCCGTGGTGGTGGGGGAAATCGACGGCAGGATCACCCCGCGGGTGGAGAGGCTGCATCGCCTGCTGAAGCTCTTCGACGACCGCGCGGTCCTCACCTCGAACATCTGGGGCTATCTCTGGAGCAAGCTCGATTATGGCGCACTTCTGATCGCGACAGCGCTGACCAATGACTCCATCGCCGATTGTCTGGCCTCGCCGCGCCATCGGCAGTTGCTGATTGCCCTCGGCCGCGAGGTCATGGCGGTGGCGGTTGCCGCCGGCATCAAGCCCGAATCCTTCAATGGCTTCGACCCGAGCGCCTTCCTGCCGGGCGTGAGCGAGGCGGCGCTCCATGCCTCCTTTGACGCCATGGTCGCCTTCAACCGCCGCTCGGCCAAGAGCCACAGCGGAATCTGGCGCGATCTCGCCGTGCGCAAGCGCAAGACCGAGGTCGCCGCCCAGCTCGCTCCCGTCGTCGAAGCCGGCCGGCGCCATGGCGTCGCCACACCGCTGACGGCGCGGCTCATCACCCTCATCGGCGATGTCGAGGAGGGTCGGCGACCCCAAGGCGACGCTGCGCTGGACGCCCTCGCCATGAGAACGGCCGCGGCATGAACATCACATTCGAGGGGCGACGCGTCATCGTCACCGGCGCCGGCCATGGTTTTGGTCGCGCCATCGCCAAGGCCTTCGCCGATCGCGGTGGCCGCGTCTTCGCTTGCGACATCAATTCCGCAGGCCTGACCGAGACCCGCGCGCTCTGCGGGGCCAAATGTGAAATCAGGGTCGTGGACATCACCCGCCGTCCCGATGTGGAGGCCTTCATCGCCGATGCGGCAGGAGGCGGGACGATCGATATTCTGGTCAACAATGCCGGCGGGGTACTGGGCCAGGTCGGCCGCCCCCTCGAGGAGATCACCCCGGCGGAGTGGCAAGGCATCTTCGACGTCAATGTCACCGGCGCCTTCTATTGCAGCCAGGCCGTGACGCCGGGAATGAAGAGGGCCAGCCGCGGACGCATTGTCAACATCTCCAGCGGGGCCGGCCTCGGCATCAGCCTGACCGGCATCCAGGCCTATGCCTCGGCCAAAGCGGCGCAGATCGGCCTCACGCGTCAGCTCGCCCACGAGCTCGGCCCCTGGGGCATCACCGTCAACAATGTCGCCCCCGGCTTCGTGCGCTCCAACCCGACCACGGAGCGGCAGTGGGAGTCCTATGGCGCCGAGGGGCAGCGCCGGCTGGTCGAGGGAATCGCGCTGAAACGTCTGGGCGCGCCCGAGGACATCGCCCATGCGGTTCTTTTCTTCGCCTCGGACCAGGCCGGCTGGATCACCGGCCAGGTGCTGAGCGTGGATGGAGGCAAGTAGAAGATGGATGCCAGGAACGACACGCCTCTCGCCTATGCCGAAGCCCATGGCGAGGAGATCCTGCAGGAGCTGGTCGCCTTCGCCAGCATCCCCAGCGTCAGCACCGATCCCGCTTACAAGGCCCACATCGGCACGGCGTCCGAATGGGTCGCCGAGCGCATGCGCCGGGCGGGCTTCGAGAATGTGACGATCAACCCGACCGCGGGCCATCCCATCGTCACCAGCAATTGGCTGCACGCCCCGGGCGCGCCAACCATCCTGGTCTATGGCCATTACGACGTACAGCCGCCGGACCCGCTGGAGAAATGGAAGAGCCCGCCCTTCCAACCGACGGTTCGCGACGGGCGGCTCTATGCCCGCGGCGTCTCCGACGACAAGGGGCCGATGCTGATCCCGCTGAAGACGGCCGAGGCTTTCATGCGCACCGACGGGCGCCTGCCCGTCAACGTCAAGTTAGTGATCGAGGGCGAGGAGGAGCAGGGCAGCGCCCATCTCGGCGAATTCGTGCGGACCCATGCAAAGGAGCTCGCCGCCGATTTCGTGCTCTCCGCCGACGGCGCCATGTGGCGCCCGGACGAGCCCTCGGTGACGGTGGCCAATCGCGGCATCTGCGCGCTCGAGTTTGCTCTGACCGGGGCCGGCAAGGATCTCCATTCCGGACGCCATGGCGGCGGGGTCGCCAATCCGCTGCATGCCATCTCCCGCCTCGTCGCCTCCCTGCACGACGACCAGGGCCGTATCGCGGTGAAGGGCTTCTATGACGATGTCCGCCCGCCCAGCAATGCGGCGCGCGCTGCCATTGCCGAGCTTCCCTTCAGCGCGGAGCGCTACTTCGCCGCCATCGGCGCGCCGGGTGGTACGGGCGAGACGGGCTACAGCCTTCTGGAGCGCCAGTGGCTGCGGCCGACCCTGGAGCTGAACGGACTCTGGGGCGGCTATGAAGGGCCGGGGACCAAGACCGTGATCCCCAGCCTGGCACGCGCCAAGATCACCTGCCGCCTGGTGCCGGACCAGGAACCGAAGGCCGTCACCGCCGCCATCGCCCGCCATCTGCGCGAGCATTGCCCACCGGGCGTGACGCTCGAGATCCACAGCGATGACGGCCATGGCTCCAAGGCCTATGCAGTACCCGAGGACCATCCCGGGCTGCTGCTGGCCGAGCGTGTGCTGAAGGAGGTCTATGGCAAGCCCAGCTTGCGCGTGCGGATGGGTGCGACGATTCCCATCGGCCTCATCTTCCGCGAGGCGCTTGGCGCCGAGACAGTGTTCTTCTCCTTTTCCACGGCGGATGAGGACTACCACGCGCCCAACGAATTCTTCCGCCTGCAACGCCTGACCGATGGGCTCAAGGCTTGGATCCGCTATTGGGAGCTGCTGGGGCAGGAGGGGCTGGGAAAGCCGGCGCCCTAGGAAGAGGCGCGAACGGCCTTGGCCGATCATTCTCACGGCAGCGAAAATTCGGGGGGCGAGGACAATAGAGGCGAAGTCGGGCATCAACGTCTCAAACAGGAGGGGTCCATGAAAGTTGGTCTGCGAAGGCTCGCCGTTCTCGCCGCGCTCGGGCTCGCTCTCGCGCTCGGAGGCGAGGCCCAGGCGCTCACCCGCGGGGGCAAGATGGTCTATGCCCGCAATGCGGATTCGCTGTTTCTCGATCCGGTGCTGAACGAGCGCAATGTCGACATCTGGATCCTGACCAATCTCTACGACACGCTGTTGGAGCCGACCACCGACGGCCGCTCCGTGCAGCCAGGGCTGGCCGAGAGCTATCAGCTTTCCGATGACGGCCTGACCTTCACCGCCAAGCTCAGGGCCAATCTGAAATTCGCCGATGGCTCGCCACTGACGGTTGACGATGTCAAATGGTCCCTCGACCGGGCCCGCGATCCGAAGAACGGTGCCTGGAACTTCACCCTGGAATCCATCGATTCCATCGAGACCAAGGGTGCCGATACGGTGGTCCTGCACCTGAAGCATCCCGACCCGGCGCTGACGGCCGCGCTTGCCATCTTCAACTGCTCCATCATGTCCAAGAAACTCTTCGAGGCGGCGCCCGGCGCGACCGATGCCGACAAGGCCAAGGCCTTCGCCGAGCATCCCATCGGCTCCGGCCCCTTCATGCTGGACAGCTGGCAGCGCGGGACCCAGATGGTGATCAAGCGCAATCCCTACTACTGGCAGATGGGCGAGGACGGAAAGCCGCTCCCCTATCTCGACGAGGTCGATTTCCAGATCATCTCCGACGACGCGACGCGCATCCTGAAGCTCCAGGCCGGTGAGGTCGACGGCGCCGAGTTCATCCCCTATGCCCGGGTCGCCGAGCTGAAGGGCGACCCGAACCTGAACATGGAGCTATTTCCCTCTACCAAGGTGACCTATCTCACCTTGAACATCCGCCCGAAGCTGAAGGACGGCACGCCCAATCCGCTCAGCGACGAGCGGGTCCGCCAGGCCCTCAACTATGCCATCGACAAGGACGCCCTCATCAAGCTCGTCACCTTCGGGGTGGGTACGCCGATGCGCTCCTACATGTCCTCCTCGACGCCGCTCTTCTATGGGCCCGAGCCCGCCTATGCCTATGACCTCGCGAAGGCCAAGGCCCTGATGAAGGAAGCGGGCCAGGAGAACGGCTTCGCGCTGGACGCCCAGGCGCTTGCCGGCAGCGCCGATGATACGGCCAATCTCTCCACCATCCAGCAGATGTGGGCGCAGCTCGGCGTCAAGCTCGCCATCACCCAGATGGACAACGCGACCATGGTCTCGCACTACGACGCCGCGGACTTCCAGATCCAGACCGGGTATTGGACCGACGACATCATCGATCCCAGCGAGATCACGTCTTATTTCGCCTATTTCCCAACGACGGAATCCCAGCACAGCGGCTATGACGATCCGGCGATCCAGAAGCTCTATCTCGACAGCACGAAGGAGGCGGACAAGGCCAAGCGCGCCGAGCAGTACAAGCAAATCCAGGAGATCTATCTGAAGGCCGCACCCATCGTGTTCATGTACCAGTCCCCCTATCCCGTGGGGCTGCGCAAGACCGTGCAGGGCTTCGTCCAGATCCCGCTGGGCAACAATATCTTCCTGCGGACCCATATGGAGAAGCAGTAGGTTTCCCCGGATCACCTTCCCTCTCCCGCGCGTGCAAGCGGGAGAGGGCCGGAGTGAGGACAAGCCAGGCATGGTGCTTCCATGAGCTCTCCCAGCCCGGACGACATCGATGCCGAAACCCTGCGCCGGATGCTGCGCGCCGGCGGGCTCGAGGTGACGGCCGCGCGCGCGAGCGCGATCCTGCCGGTGGCGCTCGCCTTGCTCAAAGGCTGCGACCGGCTCGCTTCTCTCGATATCGAGGGCAGCGGTGGCTCGGGCATCGCCCAGGCCCCGGACAAGGTGCCGTGAGCGAGATCGACTTCCTTTCGATCGCCGAGCTCGGCGCCCGGTTCCGCCAGAAGTCCCTTTCGCCGGTGGAGGTGACGCGGCGCGCGCTCGCCCGGATCAAGGCGCTGGACGGCAGGCTGAACGCCTTCATCACCCTGCTCGAGAAGGAAAGCCTCGCCGAGGCCGCGGCCGCCGAGCGTGAGCTGAGCCGGGGCCATGATCGCGGGCCGCTTCATGGCGTGCCGGTCGAGATCAAGGATCTGATCGCGGTAGCCGGGGCACCCACGACCTTCGCCTCGCGCGCCGGGAGCCCGCGGCATCCAGGAAAGGACGCCGCGCTTGTGAAGAACCTGCGTGAGGCCGGCGCCGTTTTGATCGGCAAGACCAACCTGCTGGAATATGCCTATGGTGCCGTCCATCCGGAGATCGGCCAGACCAACAACCCCTGGGATCCCAAGCGCACCTCCGGTGGCTCCAGCGGCGGCTCGGCCGCTGGCGTCGCGAGCGGCATGTGCTTCGCCGCCATCGGCACCGATACCGGCGGATCGATCCGCATTCCCGCCGCCTATTGCGGCATCGCAGGCTTGAAGCCGAGCTACGGCCTCGTCGATCTTGACGGCGTCCAGGCGCTTTCCTGGTCCCTCGACCATGCCGGCCCCCTGGCGCGCCGGGTCGCCGACGCGGCCCGCCTGCTCGAAGGCATGACCGGCGGCTCCTTCCCGGCTCGGCCCCATCGGCTGAAGGGCCTCCGGCTCGGCGTCATGGCCCATCCCGGCCAGGACCGTTTCCTCCGGCCGGCGGTGCGGGAGCATTTTGAGCAGGCCGTGGCTAGGCTGCGCCAGGTCGGCGCCGAGATCGAGCCGGTTTCGATCGCCGGTCTCGAGCATGCCGCCGATGCATTGCTCACCATCCTCGAGCCCGAGGCGAGCGTGATCCATCAGCGCCTGATCGCCGCCGAGCCCGGGGGTTTCGGCGAGATGACCCGGCTCCAGATCGAGGCGGGCTTCGCTCTGCCAGCCACCGCCTATATCCGCGCCCAGCAGCTCCAGCGCGAGCTGGCCCGCCGCTACAATCAACTTTTCGCCAGGGTGGATGCCATCCTCTCGCCCTCCGTCCCCTGGGTCGCGCCCGCCGAGGATCCGGCGCTCGGGGATGACGGCGGCGAAGGGGAGATGCTCTACAGCGCCATCTACAACCTTACCGGCCTGCCGGCCCTCAACGTCTTCGCCGGCCTCTCGCCCGAGAAGCTCCCGGTCGGGCTTCAGATCGTGACACCCTGGCGGACCGACGATCTGGCCCTTTCGATCGGTGCCGCCCTGGAGGGCCTGATACCGCCGGTCAGAGCGCCCCTCGAGCCCTAGGCCGGCGCTTTTTGCGTTGCCGGAACGAAGCCGGCAGGCAATCCTGCATGGCCATGAGCCAGGCCTATATCGACCAGTATTGGGAGCAGGGCTATGCCGTGCTGCGCGGCCTCCTGCCCCGTGCAGCCGTCTGCGATCTCCAGGCCGAGACGCGCCGGATCTACGAGGAAGGCCTGAAGCACCCGACGACCTATCGCGACCGGAACCTGTTGTTCGAGATCCTGCCGGAATCCTTCCGCGGCAGGCGCTACGTCCTGCAGGCCCATTGGATATCCTGGATCAGCCCCTATTTCGAGCAATTGCGGCGGTCGGAGCCCTATCGCCGTGCCCTGATTCCGCTCCTCGGGGCTGACATCAAGCAGGTCGCCCAGCAGATCCATTGGAAGCCCCCGGGCGCCGAGCGGACCGGCTTTCGCTTCCACCAGGATCTGCGCTTCCGTGAGCGTCGGGACGCCTTCCGCGATCTGATGACCTCCTACATCACCACCGGGCTCGCCATCGATCCGGCGACGCGGGAGAATGGGTGCCTGCGCATCATTCCGGGCAGCCATCGGCTCGGCTATCTGGGCCTCTCGGATGATGGTCCGCTGATGAAGGGGGTGACCGAGGAGCCGGCGCTGCGTGCCGCCGGGCTCGACCCTGAAGCCACGGTCGATCTAGAGCTCGAGCCGGGCGATCTGGTGATGTGGAGCCTGCTGACGGTCCACGGCTCCGACATCAACCGCTCGCAGAAGGACCGCGCCTTCCTGCTTTCAAGCTATGTTAAGGCCGCCAATTCCGACCGCGGGGAATGGACCTTCCGCGGCGGAGAATCGGTGGCGCTCGGCTCCCAGCCGCAGCTCTGCAAATACGAGCAGCTCCATACGAAACCAGGACCCTTCTACAGCGATGACAAGTGGTATGCCGATTAAGGCCGAAGCCGCGAAGGCAAAGCCGTCCGGGCGGGTGCTGGCCGCCGCGATGCTGAGCCTAGCCATTCTGGCCCTTCCCGGTCGGGCCGAGGCAGCGACAGCCGCATGCCCCGCCGCGACCCACCCGGCGAAGGTGACGGTCACGCCGATGCTTCCCGCGCCGCTCGAGGACCAGACCACCTCCTATCATGACCTGACGAAGGAGATGAGCTTCAAGAAGCTGAAGCCGGAGGAGGACGCCATGGGGGTTTCCAGCTCAAGTCTCGGCTACGACCTCCATGCGGAGTTCAGGATCGCGGCCCATGCCGGCCACAGCTGCGCCTATCTCACCTCGCTCACGGTCCAGTTCGGCTACACCCGCCGCCTCGTGCAGATCGCAGCTGAGGTCCCGAAGGACAGCTGCATGTATCGGGAGATCCGGGAGCACGAGTACAAGCATGTTGCCGTGGATAATGGCATCGTGCGCGACAATTTCGCTCCGATCGAGGCGCAGATCAAAACACTCGCTGCCTCCTTCGCGCCGGTCGACACGGCCGATGGCGCTGCGGCGACCAAGCAACTGGCTGACGCCCTGAAGCTGGTGCTGAAGCCAACGATGTTACATCTGGACGAATTGGCGAACGCGGCCCAGGAGAAGGTCGACACCACGGCCGAATACGAGCGGGTCGACAACGCCTGCCGGGTCTTCGTCGACACGAGCAAGCCGGAGCCGGAGGCGGCGCCTCCCACACAGCCGGCGACGCCCGCGCCGACTCCGCCTTCCTTGAAACCCGGCGGAAAATAGACGAACAGGAGCTGCCGACATGAATCTCGCCGCCGATCCGAAAGCGGACGCCTTTGAAACTCTTGCAGCGCAGCCGCTGACCGCCGCGATCAAGGGAATCCCTCCACGGGCGGCGCCGATCGCGCTGGAAGCGGTGGGCAAGCAGGGCTGGAACCTGCTGCGCGGCGATCTCCCCTTCCCTCTCGCGGTGCTGAGCCGCGCAGCCCTGGAGCATAACAGCCGCTGGATGCGCGCCTTCATCCAGTCCAACAAGCTCTCGATCGCGCCTCACGGCAAAACGACCATGGCCCCCCAGCTCTTCCGTCGCCAGATCGAGGATGGCGCCTGGGCCATCACCGTGGCCACGCTGCAGCAGCTCATGGTCTGCCGGCGCTTCGACTTCGACCGTCTGCTGATCGCCAATGAGCTGATCGGCCCGGGGGAGCTCGACGTCATCTTCGCAGAGCTGGCCAGGGCGCCCCAGCTCGAGATCTATGGTCTCGTCGACAGCCTCGCCGGCATCGAGCGCATCGCCGCTGCGGGCCGGCGCGCAGGAAACCCTGCCCGGCTGCAGCTGCTGCTCGAAATGGGCGTGGTCGGCGGGCGCACAGGCTGCCGCAGTCTAGGAGAGGCTCTAGAGGTCGCACGCGCCGCGCGCCGCAAGGGCTTGACGCTGCGCGGCGTCGAAGGGTTCGAGGGAGTCCTCAAGGAGACTGCGGCGGTGGATGCTTTTCTCGACTCGATCGTCGCTGCGGCCGAGGAGGTCGCTCGCGAAGGCCTCTTCTCGAGCCAGGGACCGGTCATTCTCTCGGCCGGCGGCTCCGCCTTCTACGACCGCGTTGCCGCCCGCTTCGCCCGCAGCCGGCTCACGGCCGAGGTCCGCATCGTCACCCGTAGCGGCTGTTACCTGACTCATGATTCCGTGAGCTATGAGCAGCATTATCGGGCGATGCGCGCGCGCGAAGAGGCAGAGCCTGGCCCTCATTCCGGATCGCTGCCGACCGGCGATCTGCGCCCCGCGCTCCTCGTCTGGACCCAGCTCCAATCGCGCCCGGAGCCCGGCCGGGCGATCCTCACCATGGGACGGCGCGACGTCGGCCAGGATGCCGGGCTGCCGGTGCCGCTCCTATGGTATCGCCGGGGGCTGCATGAAGCGCCCGTTGCCATCGGCGACGGCCATTCGGTTGCCGGACTCTACGATCAGCACTGCTGCCTAGACTGCCCGTCGACGAGCGCGCTTGCCGTCGGTGATCTCGTCGCCTTTGGCATCTCGCATCCCTGCACGACCTTCGACAAGTGGCAGGTGCTTTATGTCGCCGACGAGCGCTATGACATCGTCGATGCGGTGCGGACGTTTTTTTAGGGCGTTCGGCACGTCCTCTACGCTTCGCCATAGGAGAACATGCCGGCTTCGTGGCATGATCCGGTCATGATCCATCTGCCGTTTCCCCGGCGGCTTGGCCGCCTGGCGGCCCTGGCCGCTATCGCCTGCCTCGCCGCCCTGGCCTCGGCCCGGGCACAGACCCCCGATCTCGATGCCTGTGGCAGGTCGGCCGACCACGCTGCGCGGATCAAGGCCTGCAGCACCATTGTCGCCACACCCGGCAATCCGCCGGCGATGGTCGCCTGGGCCTATGCCAATCGCTGTCAGGCGCAAGAGAATGCCCGCAGCTTCGACGCCGCCATCGGCGATTGCAGCGAGGCCTTGCGCATCGATCCCGGCACCGCCGGAGTCTACAACTTGCGCGGCTTCGCCTATTACGCCAAGGGCGATGCCGACCGGGCACTGGCAGACTACGACGCAGCGCTCCGCCTCAAGCCCGACGACGCCTATGCCCATGCCGCCCGCGGCCATATCTATCTGGCCAAGAGCGACTACGCGCAGGCGGTCCAGGAATTCAACGCGGCAATCGCGGCGAGGCCCGACGATGCCTGGTCGCTGGCCAGCCGCGGCTATGCCTATTCTCTCGCCGGCGACAACGATCACGCGGTGCAGGACCTCGAAGCCGCCGTCAAGCTCGACCCCAAGGCCTATCTGTCGCGCCTGCGGCTGGCCGAGGCGCTCGCCGTCGCGGGATCGGGAGATCAGGCGCTGGCCACCGATCAGGAAGCCCTGCGTCTCTTCCCGACCCAGGCCGAAGCGATACGTCGCGAGCGCTGCCTCCATGAGATGATCCTGGAGAAGAATGGCCCGGCGCTGGCCGATTGCAATCGCGCGCTCCAGCTCCAGCCCAAGGACGCAGTCGCCCTTGCCTATCGCGGCCATGTTCATCTCCGCGCCGGCCAGGCGGACGCCGCCATCGCCGACTACAGCGCCGCCCTAGCCCTCAAGCCCAAGGATGCCGCTTCCCTCTATGGCCGTGGCGCTGCCCATGCGGCCAAGGCCGAGACGGACAGTGCGAACCAGGATATGGCTGCGGCGCGCGCGATCGATCCCAGGATCGATGCCGCCATGGCCCGCCTCAAGCTGGCGCAACCGGGGGGCAATCCGGCCGCGGCAGCCGCGGGGACGTCAGCGGCGCCGGCGGCGGGCATCAGCCCGCCGACGCCGGACGCTTCGACCGGCGGCGGCACCGCAACTGCGGCCGGCGCAGCGGCGGGCGCCACGGCGGGAAATGGCGGGGCGACGGCCGGCCTCGACGACAAGACGATCTGCAGCGGGCGCAAGCAATCACCGCTGCCGGATGAGGTCGCCGCCTGCACACGGATGCTCCAGGCGAGCACTGCACCCGCGGACCAGGCCTGGGCCTATGCCCGGCGCGCCACGGCCTATACGGATCAGCGCGATTTCGACCACGCCATCCAGGACTACACTGCCGCCATCCAGCTGCAGCCCGACCTCGCCTATGCCTATAGCGGCCGCGGCCTCGCCCTCTACTATAAGGGTAATCTCGAGGATGCGATCGCCGAGCAGGACTATGCCATCAAGCTAATGCCCACCTTCTCCGGTGCCTATGGCGCCCGGGGCTACGCCCATCTCAAGGCCGGCAATGCCGCGGCCGCCCATGACGATTTCGACGCCGCTCTCAAATCGCGCCCAGACCAGGCGATCTGGCTCTTCGGACGCGGCACGGCCGCAGCCGGGCTCGGCCAGCAGGATGCTGCCCAGGCCGATCTCGCGGCGGCCCACAAGCTCGATCCCTCCGTGGAAAGCACGGTGCAGGACCTCTTCGACTACAAGCCGCCGTCCTGATCTTTGATCACTGCCGCTCCATCCGGTCGAGCAGCCGGAGCAGTCGCCGGTGCATCTCATCCGGCGGCAGATGGTGGCTGCCGCCATGGCCCGCCAGCACCCAGTCGAAGCGGTAGTCGAGCAGGCGGCGGAGCGACCGGATCTGTGCGGCCCAGGAGAACCAGCAGGCGTCACGGAAGGCAGTCAGATCCTCCTGGTCGAAGCTCCAGGCCAGGGAATCGCCGGTAAAGAGACAATGTCCGTCGTAGAGATAGGCGACGCTGCCCCGGGTATGGCCCGCGACCGGGATTGCCAGCCAGCCATCATCGATGCCGGTAGCACCCTCACCCTCGAGGATATCCGTGGCGAAGGGTGCGGCATCGCGGTCGGCCACGTGAATCCAGACGCGAGCCCCGAAATGCCGGGCGTAGCGCTCGGCATCGGCCACATCATCGCGATGCGTCAGGAAAATATCCCTCAGGCCGCCCCGGCCTCGATCGCCGCTACGAGGGGTCGGGTCCAGCGCGGCGCGTCGACCATGGCGTTGGCACCCCCGCAGCGAACCAGGAACGAATGAGCGCCATAGCTTGTCTTTGCATTGTAGCCGAGACGATCGACGCCCGGCGTCATCTGCTCCGGGAACAAGCCGGCCGGTGGTTTGTTTTTTACTTCACCGTGCACCGACGCCGTCGGACAGAGAAGGCGCGCTCGCCAAGCCATCGCCAGTTCTTCCGCCGTCTCGGGTTGGCGGGCGAAGACCGATTGTCCGCCGCCTCTGACAATCAGTCCGGGCGCCACGGTGCGCGCCGCGCCGCAATCGATGCAGGCCGTGTCCACATGCCAAAGACCGGGCGCATTCCGGTCGTGTCGATGGCGCATCTGCCGCTCTCCTTGCTCGGGAAGGTCACAGGCTCGCCCTTGCCGGAGAAGGATATGGTGTCTCCCGAGCTTTCAAGGCAATGATTCGGGGTGATTACCACGCCAAGATACCTGCGCCGGAAGGGAGAATCGGATGATCACGGAATACACCGTCGGTCTGAGGCTTGGCCGGCGAAGTGAGACTCTGGTCGTCGAGGCGGAAGACGCGCTGATCGCCGCGCTCAAGGCCAAGAGCGAAAACCCGGAGGCGATGATCACCTATGTGCGCCGGTCCAACCGACGCGGCGACCGCCGACATCCCCATCACGGCCTCGCGCCAAAGAGCGCGGGCTGACCCGTGTCGACAGGAACTCCATCTAAGGGAGGGCCTCCGGGCGCATGGAAGCGTCAACCGGAGGCCCAGCGAAGTCGCACTTCGCAATCGGGCTTAGGCCCGGATCAATCTTGGACTTTTGGATCCGCCGCCGATGCCAAGCCGGTCGGCGACTGGATGGTAGCCCGGTGGAGTCTGCATAACGCACTCCCAGCCAGGGTTTCGACCATGAGACTCTGCGCCTATCGCTCCCAGGCGTCAATAACGCGCTCGGTCCCCGAATCGAATCGAGCCGTCGAAGCGGCCGCCCGCCTTCCCTTGCGGCAAGAAGCAATGTTGTTAGCTTGGCATCAACGAAGCTCGGTTACTTCATTACTTGTGCTTGGCTGTGCACCGTCGGCGTCTCATACTCGCCCTTCGCCGATCCGTCGGCCCCATTCCCCAGGGCCGCGGCGAGGCAACCGGCGGCCCCATCACACGACTTCGTCCCACACACTGATTTGGCCAGATGCTTGATTTGGTTGTGATCCTCGCCAATACGCTGATCGGCTTGTCGCTGCTGCTGCTGGGCATCCTGTCGCTCAACTTCAGCATCATCGTCGGCCTCCATTTGTTCCATCGACGCCAGGCGCTGGTCAAGGAACGCCTATTGATGGCGAGACCCCTGCCTCCGCCGGCACTTCTGCCGCGAGTCGTAGTCCAGCTTCCCGTCTACAACGAGCGCAATGTCATCGACCGCCTCATCGAGGCTGCCGCCGGAATGGACTGGCCACAGGATCGTCTCGAGATCCAGGTGCTGGATGACAGCACCGACGACACCACCGAGCTCGCCCGCCGAGCGGTGGAGCGGGTCGCGGGTCGCGGCATCCGGGCCAAGCTCGTGCGACGCGCCGATCGCTCGGGGTTCAAAGCGGGGGCGCTGCGCTATGGCCTCTCGCAAACCGACGCCGAGTTCGTCGCCATCTTCGATGCCGATTTCCTGCCCCCGCGGGACTTTCTCAGCCGCTGCATCCTGCCCCTGCTCGCTGACCCCCGCCTCGCCTTGGTCCAGGCGCGCTGGGAGCATCTGAATGCGGACGAGAGTCTGCTGACCCGGGCCCAGGCGCTCCAGCTCGACGCGCATTTTGCCGTGGAGCAGAGCGCGCGCGCCTGGTCCGATCTCTATATGCCCTTCAACGGGACCTGCGGTCTTTGGCGTCGGCGGGCAATCGATGATGCCGGCGGCTGGCACGCCGATACCCTGACCGAGGATCTCGATCTCAGCTATCGGGTGCATCTCAAGGGTTGGCGCACGACGATTCTCATGGGCGTGGGCGTACCGGGCGAGCTGCCCGACGATCTCGCCGCCTGGCGCGCCCAGCAGCATCGCTGGAACAAGGGCTTCGCCCAATGCGCCCGCAAGCTCATCGGGCCGATCTGGCGCTCTCATTTCCCGTGGTGGCGAAAGCTTGCCGCCTCCTGCCATCTCGGCCAGTGCTGCTTCTCGCCACTGGCAGTGATCGCGCTTGCCAATGCGCTCGGCTCTCTGCTGCTCGCCCATGACCAGCCGCTGGTGCTGATCCTGCTCGGTTGCCTGGCGACGGGCCTTGGCGCAGGCTCCGTCCTCGCCATGACCTGGTTGGCCCAGAGGCGGCTGCGCAGGGTCGGATTTGGTGAGTTCATCGCCGCTTATTTCTGCGTTCTTGCCTTGAACGCCGGACTTGCCTTCGCCAACGCAAAGGCGGTGACCGAGGGGCTCCTGGGTCTGCGCTCGGGCTTCGTGCGCACGCCCAAGCGCGGCGATGCAAAGAGCTCCAACTATCGCGCCGCCCTGCCGACCGGCGTGCCCGAACTTGCTTTCAGCATCCTCGGCGGGGCGGCGCTCGCCTCACATCCCAACTGGACGGTGCCGTTCCTCTGCATCTCCGTCGCCGGATTCCTCTGGATCGGCTGGGGGTTCGGCTGGGCGCAGCTGGGGCGCGTGGCGCTGCGGCGTTTGCGGGACAAGCCTATCGCGCAGATGGCCACGGATCGGGCCGTCGGTCCGCTGGGCGATCCGCCGGATCGATAGCCGAGAGTGCGGCTCAATCGCAGCGATTCAGCGCCGGGCTGCGCCTCCTCGGGCGCGGCCGCCGGAGGGCGGCCAGGCGCCCGGCTTCTGATCGTCACCGACGCTTGGCATCCGGCGGTCAATGGCGTGGTGCGCACCATCGACTCGGTGACGGAGGAACTGCGGATCCTGGGTCACGAGGTGCAGGTGATCGGGACCGACCGGTTTCACACCCTGCCGCTGCCGAGCTATCCCGAGATACGCCTTGCGTGGGACGCGGGCCGCCTTGCGGCCATGATCGACGCCTTCGCCCCCGATGCCATCCATATCGCCACGGAAGGGCCGCTCGGGCTCGCGGCGCGGCGGTACTGCCTGCGGGCCAACAGGCCGTTCACCACCGCCTTCCATACGCGTTTCCCCGAATATGTGGCCAGCCGGCTGCCTGTGCCGCTCGGCTGGAGCTATGCAGCGCTGCGCCGTTTCCACGCGCCCGCTGCGGCGGTGATGGTGGCGACACCAAGGCTGGAGCAGACCTTGCGGGAGCGGGGCTTCGACCGGCTGCGCCTCTGGACCCGCGGCGTGGATACGCAGCTCTTCCGCCCGCGAGACAAGTCATTCCTCGATGCGCCAAGGCCGATATCGCTCTGCGTCGGAAGGGTGGCGGTGGAAAAGAATCTGGAAGCCTTTCTCCGCCTCGATCTGCCAGGGACCAAATATGTGGTTGGTGACGGGCCACAACTGCCGTCGCTGAGGCGACGTCACCCCGAGGTGCGTTTCGTCGGCTATAAGCATGGCGAGGAACTGGCGTGCTACTACGCCGCCGCCGACGTCTTCGTCTTCCCCTCGATGACCGACACCTTCGGGCTGGTGCTGCTCGAGTCGCTGGCGGCTGGCGTACCAGTGGCAGCCTACCCAGTGGCCGGGCCAGTCGACGTGATCGGCGCCTCGGGCGTGGGCTCTCTGCAGGAGGATCTGGGTGCGGCGGCACGCGCCGCGCTCGCGATCGAGCCCGCCCGCTGCCGGGCCCATGCCCTGACATTCTCCTGGGCCGCATCGGCCCGGCAGTTCGCCGATATCGCTGTCTAAGCGCGCCTCAGCCTTTCCAATGGGGCGGGATCGTCTTCTTGTAGTAGGGCAGGCTTTCGATCTGTTTGACCCACGCCGCCAGCTTCGGCGGCAGGCGGTCGTTGGGGATTCCCTGGCCTGGCTTGCGGTCCTCGGTGCGCCGCAGCAGACGCAGATGCGGGAAAACGGCAAAATCCGCCAGCGATAGTGCGCCCAGAAAGTACGGGCCCGTCACCTGCCCCTCCCAAATAGCCAATTCCGCCAGGATCTCGGCCTTGGCCTTCTCGATCTCCGCCGGCGGGGCAGGCGTATCGCTGAAGAGCGCGAGTTCCACCAGCTTGCCGATGGTGGGACCAAGATAGCTGTCGGCCTCGCCCGCGAGCCGTCTGGCCTTGGCGCGGCCATGAGCGTCCTTGGGCAAGAGGGGTTTCTGGGCATAGCGCTCCTCGAGATACTCGACGATGGCAGCGGATTCCCAGAGGGCGAAGCCCTCGTCGACGATCGTCGGTACCCGGCCGCGCGGATTGACCGACAGGAATTCCGGCGACTTGGTATCCCCGCGATCGAAGGACAGCAGCCGGAACTCGTACGGAACAGCCTTGTGCTCCAAGGCCAGCCAGACCTTCCAGGCAAAGGGCGAGCCGGATCCGTAGTAGAACGTTAATGACATCGGTGACCTCCGGGGGCTGGGGATGCTTGGCGGGGAGTGGCGGAACCTTACACCAGGCCGCCCCAGGGCGACAGCGCCAGCGGGAAAGAGGAAGGTCGCGCAAATCGCCGCCTTTGCATCCACCCGGGAAGTTTGTATTTATGACCCCGGCTTTCGCACCGCCCACGCCGGTGCGGACGCTCTACAGGAGCGGGACGCATTGGCGGTATCGGGACGCCGCGGGCGCAGATTCGACACGGGGACGAATGTTGACTTTCCGGAGGGGGCCGGCGTGAGAGCCAGGACATCGCCTTTCTTGGCCGTTGTTCTCTTGCAGATTCCGTTGGCCGATGGCCGTCGCGCGGTTTCCCCTGGAGGCAATTCCAGCACCAGGCGAGGGGTTGCCGGCGCATGATCATTCTGGTCGGCGCGAACGGCTTCCTCGGACGGCATACGGCAGAACTCCTCGAACGCCAAGGCCAGCCCGCGATCGCTGTGTCCCGCAATCCCGATGGCGATTTCTTCAAGCGATTCACGCCATCGCTTCAAACGATGAACGCTGTGGATTTCGCCTCGTCGACCGGCAGTGACGCGATCGCCAGGGCGGACGCCATCGTCTATTTCGTCTGGCGTTCCGTGCCGTCGACATTCGTCGACGAGCCTTGGCGGGAACTCCCGGAAAACGTGCAGCCTGCACTCGAGTTGTTCCACCGCGTCGCCGAGATTTCGCCCAAGTGCAAGATCGTGCTTCTATCGTCGGGGGGAACCATCTACGGCAGCGAGGGCACGACGCCTCGAAGCGAGGCGGCGCCGACCAGGCCCATTTCGGGCTATGGCCTCGGTAAGCTCCTGGCGGAAGAAGGGCTGCGGTTCGTCGGCCGCACCCGACAAACCCGCTATGCGATCCTCAGGGTTTCCAACCCCGTTGGACGCTGGCAGAGAGACGCTCGTCAGGGCATCGTGGGCGTCGGCCTGCGTGCCGCGCGAGACGGGGCCTCTATCCGTCTGTTCGGCGGGGGCACGCAAATCAGGGACTTCGTCGACGCCGATGACGTGGGCGAAGCGATCGTTCGCGCGGCGGTCGACCGGATGCACGATGCCGCCACGTGGAACATTGGATCTGGGGTCGGCGTCAGCATCATCGACATGCTGGGCCTCATATCGCAGGTAATCGGCCGGCCTATCGCAATCGAACACGCCCCCGCCCGCGCCATCGACGTAGCGCATGTGGTTCTCGATTGTCGCAAGGTGGCCGAGGATCTGGCTTGGGCTGCCAAGACGCCGGTCGAGGATTCGATTGCCGGCCTGTGGAAGGTCGTTTGTGACCAGACCCCGTTCGGGGGGAGAGAAGATCCAAGAGCCCTGCCCCCGGCGAACGGCCGCAAGAATGCGGATGGTGCCTGATCCCACAGCTTGACTTGCCCGCTGTCCGCTGGAAAGAATGAAAGCATGGGTAGCCGCAAGTGCTGGCCTGCCGTAGGCCGTGCGGCTTGGAGGGCGAGTGGGGGTCGCATCCAGAACATCTGATGAGTCTGTCCACGGGGTTTCGGAGAACCCTCGCCTGGTAGCGCGAGGCAGTCTCGTCATGGCCGAGCTGCCGCGAGCCGAGCCCACCGGCCGGCGCCACGCGATCCTGGTTCTCGGCATGCACCGGAGTGGAACCTCTACCCTGACCCGGCTTCTGGGGCTTTTCGGTGCCGATCTGCCGAAGCGGCTCATGGAGCTCCAATTTCGCGAACAGCGCAGGCTACTGGGAACCGGCCGACATCGTCGCCATCCATGATGAGATGCTGACGGCCATCGGTTCCACCTGGGACGACTTGACTGAGTTTCCAGCGGGATGGGCCGATTCGGTCGCGGCCGGGCCTTTCACGTCGCGTCTTGCCAGCGCATTCGAAGAGGCCTTCGGTCCATCCTCGCTGGCTGTGCTCAAGGATCCGAGAATCTGCCGCTTCACGCCGCTGTGGATATCGATTCTGGAGCGCATGGAGATCGAGCCGCTGTTCGTCATTCCCGTTCGCAGCCCGCTCGAAGTCGCCGCGTCCTTGCGGGTCCGGGAAGAACGGGACACCGCGACCGACGCGCCCCGCGCAGGCAGCACGATGGCCGAGGCGAAGGCGCTTCTGCTGTGGCTACGCCATTTCCTCGATGCCGAGCACCACACCCGCGGCTTTGCACGCTGCTTTGTCAGCTATGAACAGCTGCTCGCCGACTGGCGCGGCACCATGGCCAAAGTCGGCCGCGAATTGGGAATCGAGTGGCCCACCTCGGCAGATGCAGTCGCTCGACAGGTGGAGAAATTCCTGTCGCGCGAGATGCGCCACCATGTCAGCGCAAGCGAAGTGCTTGCCACGCGGCCGGATGTGGTGTCCTGGGTCAAGGATGCTTATCGCTGGGCCCAGAATGCCGTGGCCGGGCGCGTCGGCGATTCACATGAGCTCGATGCTATCAATGCAGCCCTCCGGATAGCGAGCTTGGCGTTTCACCCCGTCCTGGCCCAACAACTGGAGCAGGATCGGGTATTGGCCGCGGCACTGGCGAAGCGAGAGGCCAGCCTCGCCGCGGAGGTTCGTCACGGCGAGGAACTTGCCGCAGAACTGCGCGATCTGAGACCGCTCGTTGCGAACATCGTCGACAGCTTCGGACAAGCAAGCGAGGGACTGGAGCATGCCGTTCGTCTCGCGGGCGAGGCGCGCGCCGACCTTGCATACCGGCTCAACGAGGC
>DATBBO010000262.1:0-4399 GCA_036270995.1 Dongiaceae bacterium
ATCGCGGCTTGTACATAGCCCATTCATTGCGGCCCAGGCTCTGGAACTTGCCCTCGAGCAGCAGGCTCGCATCGAGACGCTGGCCGTGATCGGTCTTCAGCCCTTCGATCAGCTCGGCGCCAGAGGTCCCCGGCATGACGAAGCGCTGCCCTTCCTCGATCGAGGCGCGGTTGCAGAGCTCCACATTGGAACCGTCGCAACGATAGAGCCGCACCACATGAACGATGGGCCTCGCCTTGGCGCGAAATCCCTCCGTCAATCGGATCATGGCGGCGGTGAAGGGGGCCGAGCACCCGCTCTTTCCCCGCCCGCTGGACATGCAGAAATCCCGTTGGGCATCGATCGTCAGAAGTGCCACCCGATTGCGCTCGGGCGAGAGATAATCGCGCATCATCCCTCAGTTCATCCGCTTGTGCTGCCGTGAGAAAGCGCGACGGTAGCCAGAATTATCCACAGCCACAAGCGTCAAAGCCGATAGAGGTGGACAAGCGAGCCATGCGAGATGCGCAGATCATTTGAAACGCTCGGATCTCAGTTTCGACCAATAGTCGAGCCGCTTGCGGATCTCCCGTTCGAAGCCCCGCTCGACTGGACGGTAAAAGCTCTGGCGCGCCATGCCCTCGGGGAAGTAGTCCTGGCCGGAGAAGGCCTCCGGCGCGTCGTGGTCGTACTCATAGCCTTTGGAATAGCCGAGCTGCTTCATCAACCGCGTGGGCGCGTTCAGGATGTGCTTCGGTGGCATGAGGGAGCCGGTCTCTGCCGCCGTCGCCTGCGCCGCCGAGAAGGCGCGGTAAGCGGCGTTGGATTTGGGCGCCGTCCCCAGATAAACGACGCATTGGGCGATCGCGAGCTCACCTTCCGGCGAGCCCAGGCGCTCATAGGCCTCCCAGGCGGCGATCGATTGCGGCAAGGCATCGGGATCGGCCATGCCGATATCCTCGACCGCGAAGCGGACCAGGCGCCGAGCGATGTAGCGGGGATCCTCGCCGCCGGCGAGCATTCGGGCGAGCCAGTAGAGGGCCGCATCGGTATCCGAGCCGCGCAGCGATTTGTGCAGCGCGCTGATGAGGTTGTAGTGGCCCTCCTGCGCCTTGTCGTAGAGCGGGGCCCGGCGCTGCACCGCGGCGGCAAGCCCGGCATTGTCGAGCTTCGGCCCTGGCGGCAGGCGGAGCAACTCCTCGGCCATGTTCAGCAGATAGCGCCCGTCGCCATCGGCCATCGCGCGCAGCGCCCGGCGTGCCTCGGCATCGAGCGGGAGTGCCCGCCCCTCCGCGGCTTCCGCCCGGCCCATGAGCTGCTCCATGGAGGCGTCGTCGAGCCGGTTCAGCACGAAGACCTGGCAGCGGGAGAGAAGCGCGCCGTTCAGCTCGAAGGAGGGGTTCTCCGTCGTCGCGCCCACGAGGATGACGGTGCCGTCCTCGACATAGGGCAGGAAGCCATCCTGCTGGGCGCGGTTGAAGCGGTGGATCTCGTCGATGAAGAGCAGCGTCCCCTGCCCCGCCATCCGGCGCGATTTCGCCGCCTCGAAGATCCTCCTCAGATCGGCGACGCCGGAGAAGACCGCCGAGAGGGGCTCGAAATGCAGCGAGGTATGCTCGGCCAAAAGCCGGGCCAGCGTGGTCTTGCCGCAGCCCGGAGGGCCCCAGAGGATCATCGAGGAGATATGGCCCGAAGCGACCATGCGCCCGATGGGCGCGTCGGGGGCCAGGAGGTGCTGCTGGCCGACGATCTCCTCGAGCCGCTTGGGGCGAAGCCGGTCCGCAAGCGGGCGAGGTGCCTGGGATTCGAACAATCCCGTCACCGGCATGTCCTCAATCGATACGCAGCGTGCGGGTTTCCCCGTCTCTGCGGAAGGTGACGTCCCAGCTGCCGTTGGCGGTGTCGAGCGCCTGCTGCAGATCGGCGATCTTGTTCAGGTTGCGGCCATTGACCGCGACGATGATGTCCCCCTGCCTGAGGCCCAGGCGCATGGCAGTGGCACCCCGGCGGATCTGGACGATCACCACACCCTTCCATTCGCCATCGAGCTGCAATTGCTCGGCAAGCGCCGGCGAGAGGTTCGCGACCGTCGCACCCGCCAGCGGCTGGGCGCCCTGGAGCTCGGTCTTCTCGGCCGGCGGCGTCTCGGGCGGCGCGATGAGCCGGATCCTCAGATCCAAGGGCTGGCCCTTGCGGACGATCGAAAGCATCGCGGTTTGGCCGATATCGAGGGTCGCCAGACGGAAGCGCAGGCTGCCCGGGTCTTCCACCAGCTTGCCGTTGATGGCCGTGACGACGTCGCCGCGCTTCAGCCCGGCCTGGCTGGCGGGGCTGCCGGGGTAGATCTAGTCGATGATGACCCCGGTCGGATGATCGAGCCCCAGAGCCTCGGCCATGTCGGCGCTGACGGCCTGGCCGCTCGCGCCGATCCAGGGCCGATCGAGATGGCCGCCCTTGAGCTCGGCGGCGAGAAAGCGGGCGACCATATTGGCGGGGATGGCGAAGCCGATGCCGACCGAGCCACCGGATTGGGAATAGATCGCCGTGTTGATGCCGGCGAGCTTGCCATCCATGGTCACCAGGGCGCCGCCGGAATTGCCCGGGTTGATGGCCGCGTCGGTCTGGATGAAGAAGCCGTAGTCGCTGATCCCCACCTGCGTGCGGGCAAGCGCCGAGACGATGCCGCTGGTGACCGTCTGGCCTACACCGAAGGGATTGCCGATGGCGAGCACGAAATCGCCGACCTCGATCTGGTCGGAATCCGCCAGCGCCAGGGTCGGCAGCACGGTCTTGCCGGGATCGATCTTGAGCAGAGCGAGATCGATCCGCTCATCGGCCAGCATGACATGGGCCGGATACTCGCGGCGGTCGCTCAGCACCACCGTGATCTGGTCGCTGTTCTTGATCACATGGTTGTTGGTGACGATCAGCCCGTCGGCCCTGAGGATCACGCCGGAGCCCAGCGAGTTCTGCACCCGCTGCTGAGGCACGCCGCCGCCGAAATCGTTGCCAAAGAACTGCTGGAAGAAGGGGTCGTTGAAGAGCGGCGAGATGTTCCGGGCCTGGACCACGCGCCGCGTATAGATGTTGACGACGGCAGGCGCCGTCTTCTTCACCACCGAGGAGAAGCTGTAGGTGAGATCGGCACGCGAGCTGGGAACGCTCTGGGCCGACGCGCTCCCGCCAACGAGCAGGAGCGCCACCGCCAACAGAAGGAGGAGAAGAGCCGGCTGCCGCTTCATCGCGCCGCCCGCACCGGCACCTCAGGACGCGGGCGTGCCCGCTTCCTCATCGCTGTCGGCGACCTGCACCGGGCCGGAATCCTTGCCCTTGGCCTCGGGATCGCGGTCGATGAACTCGATGATCGCCATGGGTGCTGCGTCGCCATAGCGGAAGCCGGCCTTCAGCACCCGCGTATAGCCGCCCGGGCGGGTCGCATAGCGCTCGGCGAGCGGGCCCAGGACCTTGGCCGCCAGCGCGTCGTCCTGAAGGACGGCGATGAGCTGCCGGCGGGCATGCAGGCCGCCGCGCTTGCCGAGCGTCACCAGGCGCTCGACCACGGGGCGCAGATCCTTGGCCTTCGGCAGCGTCGTCTTGATCTGCTCATGCTTGATCAGGGCCGCCGCCAGGCTGCCAAACAGGGCCTTGCGGTGGCTCCTGGTGCGGTTCAGCTTCCGGCCATTGAGACCATGGCGCATCGTCCGTCTCCTTCAAGTTCCGGCCTCGGGTTTGCTACCCTCTTGGCCGATTGCTGGGCCCGACGCCCGCGGGTCCCTCCGGCCAGGCCGGAGGGATCGTGTAGGTCGGGATGGGCCACCACGGCCCGGTCGTCATAACCTCGTCTGGTGCGGCTCGCCCTTAGTACGGCTCATCCAGGCGCTTGGCGAGCTCCTCGATGTTTTCCGGCGGCCAGCCCTGGATCTCCATGCCCAGATGGAGACCCATCTGCGCCAGGACTTCCTTGATCTCGTTCAGCGACTTGCGGCCGAAGTTCGGGGTCCGGAGCATCTCCGCCTCGGTCTTCTGCACCAGATCGCCGATATAGACGATGTTGTCGTTCTTCAGGCAGTTGGCGGAGCGGACCGAGAGCTCGAGCTCGTCCACCTTGCGCAGCAGGTTCTTGTTGAACGGCGGCTCCGCGGCCTTCGACTCTTCCTGAGCGAGCGAAGGCTCCTCGAAATTGATGAAGAGCTGGAGCTGGTCCTGGAGGATGCGCGCGGCGAGCGCCACCGAATCCTCCGGCGTCACCGCGCCGTTGGTCTCGACCTGCATGGTCAGGCGGTCATAGTCGGTCTTCTGCCCGACGCGGCTGTTGTCGACCTTGTAGGAGACCTTGCGCACCGGGCTGAACAGGGCATCGACCGGGATGAGCCCGATGGGCGCATCCTCGGCCCGGCTCTGGGTCGCTGCGACATAGCCC
>DATBBO010000263.1:0-2194 GCA_036270995.1 Dongiaceae bacterium
TGACGGTGTCGAAGCGGTCGGTCTGCAGGCGGATCTGGTCGACCCGCGCATCGTCGAGGCGCTTGTTCCAGGGCGTGTTGTCGCTGCTGTTGGTGTTGCCCGAGGGTTGGTCGCTCCAAGCGCTTGGCGCCGCCAGGAGGACGGCCGCCGTTAGGAGAATGCCGAGCCGCCACTGCCTCATTCCTCGATCTCCGTCAGGTTCGATGCCCGCATGGCCGCACCGGCGGCGATCGAACGATCATAAGGCCCAATACCCAGGCTGGATATTGGGCGGGGTAATCCGTTCGAAAAGCTGTTTCTCGCGGATCCCGGCCCTCGCCGACGCCCCTCAGGCCGCCGGCTCGCTCCGCGGTGGCTCCGCCGGCATCCGCAAGCCGGCATAGACGAACGCGATCGCGAGCAAAGGGCTCGCGAAATTGAACGCCGCATAGGGCAGGTAGCTGAAGGTGGCGACGCCCAGCGTCGCGGCCATATAGGCCCCGCAGCTGTTCCAGGGCACGAGCGCCGAGGTCGGCGTTCCGGCGGCGGCGACCGTGCGGGACAGCACCACGGGCGCCAGCCCGCGCGCCTGGAACGTGCTCTTGAACATCCGGCCCGGCAGGACGATCGCGATGTACTGGTCCGAGGCGATCACGTTGGTCACGATCACGGCGCCGACCAGGCGGCGACCAGGCTTCCCGCTGACCTTGCCCAGCCGATGATCGGCGCCATTAGGCGATCGAGGACGCCCGCCTTCTCGACCACGCCGCCGAAGGCGAGGGCGGCGATGATGAGCCAGACCGTTTCCAGCATGCTGGACATTCCGCCCCGGCTGACGAGCTGGTCGAGGGCCGGATCGCCTGTCTTAAGGTGGTATCCGCTGGCGAAGGCGAGCCACACGCCCTTGACGAGCGCCAGCCAGCGCGGCAGGGCCGCGGCCCCGCCGGCGAAGGCGGCCACGCGCTCTGGCGCCGTGAGGGCGGCGAGCAGACCGGCGACAAGGGAGCCGATGAAGATGGTGGAGAAGGGCGGCAACCGGATCAGCGCGAGGAGGATGACGACCACAAGCGGCAGGAACAGCAGCAGCGATATGGGGAAGACGTTCCCGATGGCGGCCATCTTGTAGTCGCCGCTTCCGAATTCGCCGGGCCGGCCCAGCGCCCAGAAGGCGACAAGGGCGATGATCAGCGCCAGGCCAGAGGTCACGGCCGTCTCGCGGATATGCCGGTAGAGATTGACGCCGGCGGCCGCGGCGGCGAGGTTGGCCGAGTCCGAGAGCGGCGAGGAGGTGTCGCCGAAATAGGCGCCGGAGATCACGGCGGCGGCGGTGATCGCCGGGTCGAGCCCCATATCCACGGAAATGCCCATGAGGCCGATCCCGATCGTGCCGACCACCGTCCAGGAGCTGCCGATGCTCATCGAGACCGCGGCGCAGATGACGGCTGTGGTGACGTAGAAATAGCTCGGGTTGAGCAGCTGCAGCCCGTAATAGACCATCGCCGCCAGCGTGCCGCTCAGAGCCCAGGTGCCGATCAGCGCCCCGACGGCGAAGAGGATGAAGATCGCCCCGATGCCCGAGCTGACGCCCTGCATCGCGGCCTGGCCGAGCGCCTCGAGGGAATGGCCCCGGCGCCGGGCGATGAGCACGGCGATCATGGTCGCGACCACGAGGGCAACCTGGTTCGGTCCGGACGCGCCCGCATCGCCGAAGAGATAATAGGACAGCCCGACCAGCAGGATGAGGCTGGCGACCGGAATGACCGCCTCGACCATGCTCAGCGGCCGTGGTTGCTCGGCTTCGGTCATCGCTCACAATGCCGGACTTCGCCGGCCGGCCTCTAAGCTCAGTAATCCGCCGGATCGCGGATTATCGGGCAGGTCATGCCCGGATAGTCGCCGAAGCCCGCCTTCGCGTAGGCAAACACGCCGGCATCGAGATCGGCGGGACTGGGCGCAGCCGGGCGGCTTCGCTGAACGCGGCCGACGGTCGAGCGAGTCCGCATCCGGCTCCGCCGTGCTTCCCAAACCACGTCGCACCCACACCTCCCCAGGGCTACCGCTCAGAGGGTTCAACGCATCCAGTCGTGGCTCGATCCGTTATTTTCCTGACCGCAATATCCAGCGCCGCCGAGAATATACCTCCGGTGGAATTACTTGTGAAGTAAAAGTATCGGCTCGGTGACGCTGCGGGTGCGTCCCGAGTAAGCCAGCCAGC
>DATBBO010000264.1:0-5807 GCA_036270995.1 Dongiaceae bacterium
GACGGATTTTTCGACCCGCGCGATGGACGAGCTCATTTCCCGCGCCGTGGCCATGGCCAGGGTTGTGCCGGAAGATCCCTTCTGCGGCATCGCCGATCCCTCGGAGATCGCCACCAGCATCCCGGATCTCGATCTTTCAGACCCCGAGGAGCCGGCGACCGAGACCCTGATCGAACGGGTGCGCGCCGGCGAAGCGGCCGCGCGCGCGGTGCCGGGAGTCACCAACTCGGAGGGGGCGGAGGCCTCCTGGGGTCGCAGCCGCATCGCCCTTGCCGCCAGCAACGGCTTCCGCCAGGGCTATGCGCTGTCCCATTCGGGCATCTCGGTCGCGGTGATCGCCGGCGAGGGCACGGCCATGGAACGGGACTACGATTTCTCCTCGGTGGTCCATGCCAGCGAGCTGGAAGATCCCGCTTTGGTGGGCCGGCGCGCCGGTGAGAAGGCGGTCCGGCGGCTCAATCCGCGCAAGGTGGCGACGATCAAGGCGCCGGTGATCTTCGATCCGCGCGTCGCCAATGGGCTGGTGGGGCATCTGGCAGGGGCCGTCAACGGCGCCTCGATCGCGCGGGGCGTCAGCTTCCTCAAAGACAAGCTGGGCCAGCGCGTGCTGCCCGCCGGCCTCGACATCGTCGAGGATCCGCTTCGCCGCCGGGGCCTGCGCTCTGCCCCGTTTGACGGCGAGGGGCTGCCCACCCAGCGGCGCAAGCTGGTGGAGGATGGGGTGCTGACGACCTGGGTTCTTGATCTGCGCTCGGCCCGCCAGCTCGGTCTCAAGAGCACCGGCAATGCGAGCCGCGGCACATCCGGTCCGCCCAGCCCCTCGACGCGAAACCTCCATCTCGAGCCCGGCCCGCTGAGCCCCAAGGAGCTGATGGCGGATATCGCCAGCGGCTTCTACTGCACCGAGCTGATCGGCTTCGGCATCAACAATGTCACAGGCGACTACAGCCGGGGCGCCGCCGGCTTCTGGATCGAGAAGGGCGAGATCGCCTATCCGGTCTCCGAGATCACCATCGCCGGCAATCTGAAGGACATGTTCCTGAACCTGACGCCGGCCAATGACCTCGTCTTCCGCTACGCCACCAACGCGCCGACCACCCGCATCGAAGGACTGACCGTCGCCGGGCGATAATGCGCCGCCTTACGACCGTCCGCGCTTCGCCTCGACGACGCGCAGTGCCACCCGGCGCTGGCGGGCGGTCTGGGCCTTGGCGCCACTCAGCCACTGTCCCAGCCGGGTCAGATAGAGATAGATGACCGGCGTGGTGTAGAGCGTCAGCCATTGGGAGACGAGAAGCCCGCCCACGATGGCGATGCCGAGCGGCTGGCGCAGCTCGGCGCCCGCGCCATGGCCCAGCGCCAGGGGAAGCCCGCCGAAGAGGGCGGCCATGGTCGTCATCATGATCGGGCGGAAGCGCAGCAGGCAGGCCTGGTGGATCGCCTCCAAGGGCGACTTGCCCTCCTTGCGCTCCGCCTCGAGGGCGAAATCGATCATCATGATGGCGTTCTTCTTGACGATGCCGATCAGGAGGATGATGCCGATGAGCGCGATGACGCTGAGGTCATAGCCGAACAGCATCAGCATCAGCAGCGCCCCGACACCGGCCGAAGGCAGGGCCGAGAGGATGGTGATCGGGTGGATGAAGCTCTCATAGAGCATCCCCAGCACGACATAGACGGCGAAGATGGCAGCGGCGACCAGGAGCGGCGTCGAGCTGAGCGATGACTGGAAGGCCTGGGCCGTGCCCTGGAAGGCGCCATCCAGGGTCGGCGGCACCCGAAGCGAGGTCTCCAGCGCCTGGATCCTGTCCACCGCCTGGCCGAGGGAGACGCCCGGGGCCAGGTTGAAGGAGAGCGTGACCGCAGGGAACTGGCCCTCATGGTTGACCGACAGCGGCTCGACCTTGGGCGTGAAATGCGCCACGGCGCTGAGCGGCACCTGGGCGCCCGTGGGGCCGCGGATGAAGAGGTTGTCCAGCGCCGACTGATCGTCCTGGAATTGCGGCTGGACTTCGAGGATGACCTTGTACTGGCTGGTCGAGGTGTAGATGGTCGCGATCTGGCGCTGGCCGAAGGCGTCGTAGAGCGTCTGGTCGATGAGGCCGAGCGAGAGCCCCATGCGATAGGCGAGGTCGCGGTCTATATCGACGGAGAGATGCGGGGCGGCGACCTGCTGGTCCGAGGCGACGTCCCGCAGCTCCGGGAGCTTGGCCATGGCGCCCTCGATGATGGGCGCCCAATGGTTCAGCTCCTGGCTGTTGGTGTCGGTGAGGGTGTACTGGTACTGGGTGCGGGCGAGGCGTCCGCCCACATTGATGTCCTGCCCAGCCTGCATGTAGAAGCGCACCCCCGGCACCGCCGCCACCTTCGGGCGCAGGCGCTGCATCACCTGGTCGGCGCTGACGTCGCGCTGATCGAAGGGCTTCAGCTGGATGAACATGCGGGCCGTGTTCTCGGTCGCATTGCCGCCGGTGGCGCCGGCGAAGGCGACCACGCCGGAGACCGCCGGATCGCGCTCTATGATGGCCGCGAGACGATGCTGGAGCCCCGCCATGGCCTCGAAGGAGATGTCCTCCCGCGCCTCGGCCTGACCGAAGATGAAGCCCGTGTCCTGCTGCGGGAAGAAGCCTTTCGGGATGGCGAGGTAGAGGTAGCCGGTGAGGACGATGAGGCCGAGGGTGAGCACCAGCATCAGCGGCTGGTGCGACAGCACCCAGCGCAGCCCCCGGTCATAGGCGCCGAGCACCGCCTCGAAGACATGCTCGGCCCAGCGGCTGAGGCGGTTCGTCTTCTGCTCGCTCTCGCGCCTCAGGAAGAGGGCGCACATGACCGGCGTCAGCGTGAGCGAGACGAAGGCCGAGACCATCACCGCCATGGTGACCGTCACCGCGAATTCGTGGAACAGCCGACCCACGATGCCGCCCATGAAGAGCAGAGGGATGAAGACGGCGACGAGGGAGAAGGTGATGGAGATGATGGTGAAGCCGATCTGCCCCGCCCCCTTGATCGCCGCCTCGAAGGGACGCATCCCCTCCTCGAGATAGCGCACGATGTTCTCGATCATGACGATGGCGTCGTCGACCACGAAGCCGACGGCGATGGTGAGCCCCATCAGCGACAGATTGTCGAGGCTGTAGCCGACGGCATACATGAGGCCGAAGGTGCCCACCAGCGCCAGCGGCACCGTGACGCTGGGAATGACCGTCGCCCAGAGATGGCGCAGGAAGATGAAGATCACCATGACCACGAGCGCGATGGTGATCAGCAGCGTCTTCTCGACATCGGCGACCGAGGCCCGGATGGTGAGGGACCGGTCCGACACCAGATCGACCTTGACCGTCGGCGGGATCGATTCCTGGAGATGGGGCAGCATCGCCTTGATGGAATCGACCACGGCGATGGTGTTGGCGCCGGCCTCGCGCTGGATCAGCAGCAGCTCCGACTTCTTGTTGTTGAACCAGGCGCCGATGCGCGCCTGCTGGACCGAGTTCACCACATCGCCGACGTCCTGCAGGCGCACCGGCGCGCCGTTGCGATAGGCGACGATGACCTGGCGATAGGCGCTGGCGTCGAAGAGCTGGTCGTTGGTGTCGAGGGTGAAGGTCTGCTGGCGTCCTTCCAGGGTGCCCTTGGCCTCGTCCAGGGTCGCGTTGCTGATGGCCTGGCGCACATCCTCCATCCCGACGCCGCGCGAGGCGAGCGCCATGGGATTCACCTGGATGTGGGGCGCATAGGTCTGCTGCCCGGCGACGATGACCTGAGACACGCCGGAGACCGTCGAGAGCTTCTGAGCCAGGATGGTGCTGACATAGTCGTCGACCTTGTAGATGGGCAGGTCGTCGCTATGGACGGCATAGATGAGCACGGGACGCTCGGCGGGATTTGTCTTCCGGTAGGTCGGGGGATTGGGCAGGGTCGAAGGCAGAAGCCCGCCCGCGGCGTTGATCGCCGTCTGCACGTCCTGGGCAGCGCCGTCGATATTGCGGGAGAGCTCGAACTGCAGGGTGATCGAGGTGCTGCCGAGCCCGCTGCTCGAGGTCATCTCGCTGAGGCCCGGGATCGAGGCGAACTGCTGCTCCAGCGGGGTCGCCACCGAGGATGCCATGGTGTCCGGGCTCGCCCCCGGCAATTGGGCGGAGACGGTGATGGTCGGAAAATCGACATTCGGCAGCGCCGCGACGGGCAGAAGGAAATAGGCACCCGTCCCGGCGACAAGCACCGCCAGCATCATGAGGGCCGTGGCAATCGGCCGCCGGATGAATGTCTCGGAAATGTTCATGAAGCCGCCCTCCGGCCGCCGGAGGTCAACTGCCCTTTGTCACCGGCGCGGGCTGCGCTATCTCGACCCGCGCGCCCGGGCTCAGTCGGAACTGCCCGTCGACGACGATCTTTTCGCCCGCCGTCAGCCCCGCTGTCACGATCGCCTGACCCTGCTGGAAGCCGGCGAGCTGCAAGCTGCGTCGCTCGACCGTCTGATCGGGCTTGATCACATAAGCATAGTAGCCCTCGGGCCCCTGCTGCGCCGTGGTGGCAGGCACCGTAATCACATCCTTGCGGGTCGAGAGGATCAGCCGCGCATTGACGAACTGGCCGGGCCACAGCTGCGCCTTGTCGTTGTCGAAGGTCGCCTTCAGGTGGATCGTGCCGGTCGTGGTATCGACCTGATTGTCGATCAGGGTGAGCTTGCCGGTGTCGAGCACCTCGGTGGCATTGGCATCGAGGGCCTCGACCGCCAGCGGCGCCTTCTCCTGATTGCGGCGGATCTCGACGAGATGGCTCTGCGGGATGGTGAAGTCGACGAAGATCGGCTTCAGCTGGCTGATGCTGACCAGGGCCGTGCCGTCGCTGGCATGAATGAGGTTGCCCGCATCCACCAGCCGGGCGCCAGTGCGCCCGCTGAGCGGCGCGCGGATATCCGTATAGCCGAGATTGAGACGCGCCGTGTCGATCGCCGCCCCATCGGCCTTGATCGACGCCTCGATCTGGCCGACCAGCGCCTTCTGGGCGTCATATGCCTGCTGGGTCTGATAGCCGCCGGTCAGGAGCTTCGCGAAGCGCTGGAGATCCGCCTTCGCGCTGACGAGCTGGGCCTCGTCCTTCTGCTGGGTCGCGACGGCCTGGTCGAGCGCGGCCTGAAAGGGGCGCGGATCGATCTGGAACAAGGGGTCGCCCTCCTTCACCATCTGACCTTCGGTGAAGAAGACCTGCATGATCTGTCCGTCGACGCGGCTGCGCACCGTTACGGAATTGTACGCCTGCACCGTGCCGAGGCCGTCGGCATAGATGGGAACATCGCGCGCCGCCGCGATGCCCGCGACCACCGGCACGGCAGCCGCCGCTCCCGGCAGTGGGGCGGCCTGCAGCGAGGGCTGGTCGTGCCGGGTCCACCAGAAGCCGCCAAGGCTGAGCGCCAGCACCACGGCGCCGAGAAGAAGCTTGCACATCATGTCGAGGGTTCCCGCCGCGATGGCGACGCGCCGCGACTCTCTGCACTGGCAGAGAGATCTAGGGAATGTGTGAGGGCGCGCTTCATCATGTAGGTGAGCCTGTTCATCGCGCTTGCCAATTAAGCTTTGGTAATCTGCCGAAGGGGCCGATGCATCGACAGCCGATGCACGATCCAGATCGCGATTTCCTGCGGCCGATAAAGGGGAAAATGGCATTGCGACACTCGGCCGCGCGCCGCCTTTGCGCTTGAAATGCAGAAGCTCCGCTAAGGGTTCATAGGCCCGATGCGGATTTCGGCATCACATTATGGCGCGCGCTGCCGATGATTTCCCGGCGACAGGCTGGAGGAGCAGAAGATG
>DATBBO010000265.1:0-3976 GCA_036270995.1 Dongiaceae bacterium
GCCGGGGCCGAGCTTCTGGCGGAGGCGGATCTGGTGACCCCGGTGCCGCTGCATTGGACCCGGCTCTTCACCCGGCGCTACAACCAGGCGGCCCTGCTGGCCCAGGCCGCGGCACGCCTGGCGGGCCGGCCCTTCAGGCCCGATCTCCTGGTCCGACGCCGCCGGACGGCCCCGCAATCCGCCGGCCGCGCGGCCCGCGCCCGCAATGTCGCCGGCGCCTTCCTGGTGCCGCCGGCGCGACGGAAGCTGGTGGAGGACCGCCGGGTGCTGCTGGTGGACGATGTCCGGACCACCGGGGCCACCCTGGAATCCTGCGCCCGGGCCCTCAAGGTGGCAGGGGCGGCCGGCGTCGATGTGCTGACCCTCGCCATGGTCATCCGGCCCCAGAACCTGCGTGCCGCCCCGGGCAGGCATGCAAGGCCGCGAGGGTGACAACGACCGTCTCCGATGTATGTTAACCGTATCTTTGCGAATCTGGAGTCGCTCGATGGCCAAGGTCGAGATCTACACCTCCATGCTCTGCGGCTACTGCCATGCGGCTAAGCGGTTATTGAAGCAGAAGGGTGTGGACTTCACGGAATATGACGTGGGCTGCGATGTCGAGAAGCGCGCCAAGATGAGCGAGCTGGCCGGCGGGCGGACGAGCGTTCCCCAGATCTTCATCAACGGCGTCCATGTCGGCGGGTCCGACGAGCTCTATGCCCTCGAGCGCGACGGCAAGCTGTCAGAAATGCTGGAGAGGGCCGCATGACCACGCCCTTTACCGTCGCCTGCATCCAGCTGAACTCGGGCCGGGAGATCGCTCCCAATATCGAGGCGGCGGCGCGGCTGGTGCGCGAGGCGCGCCAAGCTGGCGCCGATTTCATCCTGACGCCGGAGAACACCACCTGCATCGAGCCCAAGCGCGATCTGCTCCTCGCCAAAGCCCAGACGGAATCGAGCCACCCCGCGATCCCGGCCTTTCGCGCGCTCGCGGCCGAGATCGGCGCCTGGCTCCTGATCGGCTCCCTCACCATCAAGCTCGATGAGAAGACCTGCGCCAACCGCAGCTTCCTCTTCGATCCCGCGGGCAATGTGGCGGCGCGCTACGACAAGATCCACATGTTCGACGTCGATCTCGCCAATGGCGAGCGCTACCGGGAATCGGCGACCTTCCGGCCGGGGCATCAGGCGGTGACGGCTGATCTGCCCTGGGGAAGGCTCGGGCTTTCGGTCTGCTACGATCTGCGCTTCGCCTATCTCTACCGCGCGCTGGCCCAGGCCGGCGCCAGCTTTCTCGCCATCCCCTCCGCTTTCACCCGGCCGACGGGCCAGGCCCATTGGCATGTGCTGATGCGCGCGCGCGCCATCGAGACCGGCTGCTTCGTCTTCGCCCCGGCCCAGACCGGCGAGCATGCCGAGGGCCGCAAGACCTACGGCCATTCGCTCATCGTCGCCCCTTGGGGCGAGGTGCTGGCCGATGGCGGCGAGGAGGTGGGATTCATCACCGCCCGCATCGATCCCGCGAAGATCGCCGAGGCCCGCGGCATGGTACCGGCACTGACCCATGACCGCGGCTTCAACGCACCGCCGGCCGCAGGGCTGCGCGTAGCTGGCGAATAGACCTCAGCGTTTCCGTCAGTGAGGCAGTGCCGCGAGGCCTTGGCGGCGAGCGGCCTGAGACCCATTTGGATTTCGCTTCCACGAAGCAGAAACCGGTATAACTTCCCCGGGGACGCAACCGATCTCAGCGCCCCGCCGGACCCGGCGGGCAGGCATTCAACACATACGGAGGGAGAGAGAGAACCATGTCGCTCAGAATCAACGCCGAGGCGCCGAACTTCACGGCGGACACCACGCACGGGCAGATCGCCTTCCATGATTGGATCGGCAATGGATGGGCCATCCTGTTTTCCCATCCCAAGGATTTCACCCCGGTTTGCACCACCGAGCTCGGCTATATGGCCGGGCTGAAGCCGGAGTTCGACAAGCGCAACACCAAGATCCTCGGCCTCAGCGTCGATCCGGTCGACAATCACAAGCGGTGGTCGAAGGACATCGAGGAGACCCAGGGTCATGCGGTGAACTACCCGATGGTCGGCGACCCGCAGCTTAAGGTGGCGAAGCTCTACGACATGCTGCCGGAAGGCGCGGGCGAGACCTCCGAAGGACGCACGGCGGTGGACAACGCCACGGTGCGCTCGGTCTTCATCATCGGGCCGGACAAGAAGATCAAGGCGATGCTGACATATCCCATGAGCACCGGCCGGAACTTCGACGAGGTGCTGCGCCTCCTCGATTCCTGCCAGCTCACGGCGAAGCATCAGGTCGCCACACCGGTCAACTGGAAGCACGGTGAGGACGTCATCATCGTTCCTTCCGTCTCCGACGAGCAGGCGAAGCAGAAATACCCGGATGGCTGGAAGGCGCCGAAGCCTTATCTCCGGATCATCCCGCAGCCGCGCTGACGGATATATCTCTTCCATTCCGTGGAAGCGGGACTTCAGGGCGCTCCCCTGGATCCCGACTTCCACCGGAGTGGCTCAACCCCGCCTCCGCGCAGCGATATGCTGGATCACCGCGGGGCGGGGCGGCCCCAGTTCCAGGTCCTCGAAGGCCAGGATGTCGAGACGCCCGCTCACGGCCTCGCGAAGCTCGCCGGCGCGCAGCAGGTGGTCGGGATTGCGCGGCTTGCCGAAGCGTTCATTGCCCTGGGCGAAGGTCTCGTAGAGCAGCAGCCCGCCCGGCGCCACCGTGCCGATGATATCGCCGAGGATCGGCCGGTGGAGATAGTTGGTCACGACCACCAGATCGAACCGCCGGCTGCCGAGAGGCCAGGGGCTGCCATCCTCGAGGTCGGCACCGATCTTGGTGAGGCCCGGCGCATCGGGTTGCTGGTGGGGATCGCGGTCGACCGCCGTCACCTCGAGCCCATGCGACAGCAGGATCCGGCTGTGCCGGCCGCTGCCGGCCGCGAGGTCGAGGGCGGCTCGGCCGGGAGGAACCATCGGCAGGAAGCGGAGAATCCAGGGGGAGGGCGCTTGTGCAGTTAACAAGTTTGCGCCATCTATGAGGGTGAATTGATGACGGCGATGACAAGACGATGATTCTCTTCGATCTCAAATGCGGCAAGGGCCATGTCTTCGAGGCCTGGTTTCGCGACGGAGCGACGGCGGAGAAGCAGATTGCCGGGCGCAAGATCTCCTGCCCCAGCTGCGGCACCGCCAAGGTGGCGAAGGCCCCCATGGCGCCGCGCATCGGCAAGGGCGGGCGCCCCGCCATGGTCGAGAGCGGCACTGCCAAGCCGAACCAGCCGCAAGGCGCCGTCATGACCAAGGAGATGGCGAGCAAGGCCGTCGAGCTGCGCAAGGAGCTGGGCGAGCTTCGCAAGAAGATCGAGGCCAATTGCGACTATGTCGGCGATCAGTTCGCCGAGGAAGCGCGCAAGATCCATTACGGGGAAACCGAGGCGCGTGGCATTTATGGCGAAACCTCAGAGGAGCAGGCGCGCGAGTTGACCGATGAGGGCATCGAATTCTCCCGCGTGCCCTGGCTGCCGCGGCAGGATTCCTGAGCGCCTGGCTTCCCGCCTAGTTCCGCTCGAAGCACATCATGTAATTGACGTCGAGGTCGCCGGCCGCCAGCCGCCATTTGTCGGTGAGGGGGCTGTAGACCACGCCGATCGCCTCGGCGAGGGCCAGGCCCTGCGGCCGCACAGCCGCCGCCACTTCCGAAGGCCTGAGAAAGCGGCGCCAGTCATGGGTTCCCGGCGGCAGCCAGCGCAGGAGATATTCGGCGCCCAGTATGGCAAGGGCGAAGGATTTCGCTGTCCTGTTGAGGGTCGAGAGGATCAAAAGCCCGCCCGGCGCCACCAGCCGCCCTACCGCGCCCATGAATCCCTCGACATCGCCCACATGCTCGATGATCTCCATGGCGAGAACGATCTCGAACGCCGCGCCGGTCTCGGCCAGCGCTTCGGCCGTCGATGGGCGATAGT
>DATBBO010000266.1:0-1600 GCA_036270995.1 Dongiaceae bacterium
TGGGGTCGTAGATCGGCATGGGGGTGATGCCGAACATCTGATAGCCGCCGGCGCCGCGCACCGAATAGATGCAGCCGAAGCAGCCGCCATGGCCGACGGTGAGCTTCGGCGTATCCGTGCGCGGGCGCAGATATTTCGGCACCTCGATCTGCCGGGCGCGGTCGACCATCTGATAGAGGAAGGGCAGGCCGGCGACGAAGCCCACCATGGAGACGAACCAGGGCGCGCCGGAATGCGCTCTCACGAAATCCTCGACCCCGCCGATATTGTTGATCCGCGCCGCATACTCGATATCGGTGCTCTTGGGGTCCTGATGCCGCTCGCGGAAGCGCATCAGGGTCTCCCGCGTCCAGGGATCGTTGTAGAAGACCGGGATCTCGATGATCCGGGTCTTGATGCTGGGTTCCGCCTTCTCCGCCGAGACCTCGAGCCGCTTTAGCTCCGCCAGCATGTCCTCCGGGCTGATCCGGTCCGGATCGAACTTGATCTGGAAGGAGGCATTGGCGGGACAGATCTCGGTCACGCCCTCGATCCGGCTCTCGCGCACCGCCGTGGTCATGGACAGGCTCTTGAAGAAGGCTTCGAGCGACATCTCCTCGTCGACCTCGACGAAGATGTGCTCATCGCCGCCATAGGAATATCGGGTCGTCATCGCCCTGCCACCTCCCCGTTAGGCCAAATGGGCCGCGTTCGCTTCCAGCCAGCCTTCCAGCCAGCGTGTATGGTATCGCGCCTTGCGCACCGAATCGTCGGCCGCCAGCGCCAGATGCAGCGGGCGGGTCGTGCTGATCCCGCCGATCTCCAGTTCCTTGAGCGCGCGGGCAAGGCGCGCTGGCGCGATCCTCGTCCCAGACGATCGGCTTGCCGAGCAGGGAATCGTAGAAGGGCGGGATCGCATAGCCCGGATAGAGCAGGCTGTCGAAGCGCACCCCGTTTCCGCCCGGCAGGCGCAGCTCGCCCACGATGCCAGGTGAGGGCGCGAAGTTCTTCGCCGGATCCTCGGCATTGATCCGAACCTCGATGGCATGGCCGCGCAGCGTGATCTCGTCTTGGGCGAATCTCAGCTTCTCCCCGCCCGCGATCCGGATCATCTCGCGCACCAGATCGATCCCGGTCACGAATTCCGTGACCGGATGCTCCACCTGGATGCGGGTGTTCATCTCGATGAAGTAGAAGGCGCGGGCCTCCTCGTCATAGAGATATTCCAGCGTGCCGGCGCCGCGATAGTGGACCGCCTCAGCCAGGGCCGCGGCCGAGGCGCAGAGCTCCTGGCGCAGCTCCGGCGGGAGCGCGGGAGAAGGTGCTTCCTCCCAGACCTTCTGCCGGCGGCGCTGGAGCGAGCATTCCCGCTCGAAGCAATGGATCACCCGCGCGCCGTCTCCCAGCACCTGCACCTCGATATGGCGGGCCCGGTCGATCACCTTCTCCAGATAGAGCCCGCCATCGCCGAAGGCGGCGAGCGCCTCCGCCCGCGCCTGGGGAACGAAGCGCTCGAACTCCTCCTCCCCGGCCGCGATCCGGATGCCGCGCCCCCCGCCGCCGGCCGCAGCCTTGATCATGACGGGAAAGCCCGTCCGGGCGATGACCGCGCGCGCCGCCG
>DATBBO010000267.1:0-4015 GCA_036270995.1 Dongiaceae bacterium
AGGCGCCGATCTCATGCTCATCCACGGGGAGCCGAATCGCGATGGAAAATCCCAAAACCGTATACCTCGAGATCAACGGCCGCGGGCATGAGCTTGCCCTCGAGCCGCGGGTCACCCTGCTCGATGCCCTGCGCGAGCATCTGGGCCTGACCGGCACCAAGAAGGGTTGCGACCAGGGCCAGTGCGGCGCCTGCACCGTCCATGTGGACGGCGCCCGAGTCCTTTCCTGCCTGACGCTGGCGGCCCAGGTGGAGGGGAGAGCGGTCACCACCATCGAAGGGCTGAGCGAGCCCGGTAGCGAGCTGCATCCGGTGCAGCGCGCCTTCCTCGCCGAGGACGCCTTCCAATGCGGCTATTGCACGCCGGGCCAGATCATGTCCGCGGTCGCCTGCATCCGCGAGGGCCATGCCGGCTCCGATGGGGAGATCCGCGAGTACATGTCCGGCAATCTCTGCCGGTGCGGGGCCTATCCTCACATCGTCGCGGCCGTCCGCGAGGCGGCGCGACTCTCGGCGGAGGCAAAGCCATGAGGGAATTCTCCTATCACCGCGCCGGCTCGCCGGAAGAGGCCCGGCAAGCGGCGACCGCCGCCGGGGCCATGCTGCTGGCCGGCGGGACAACCCTCCTCGATCTCGCCAAATGCGGGGTCGCGGCACCCGAGCAGGTGATCGACATCACCCATCTCACCGGGCTCGATGCCATCCGCGTCGACGGGGAGGGTGCCTTCATCGGCGCGCTGGCGAAGATGAGCCGCGTGGCGGATGACCCCGCCATCCGCTCCCATTTCCCCGCCATCGCCGAGGCTCTCGCCCAATCGGCCTCCGCTCAGATCCGCAACATGGCGAGCATGGGCGGCAACCTGATGCAGCGGACGCGCTGCCCCTATTTTCGCGATCCGGCCGCATTCCCGGCCTGCAACAAGCGCAGCCCCGGCAGCGGCTGTTCGGCCATCGGCGGCGCCACCCGCAACCATGCGATCCTCGGCACCAGCGACTCCTGCATCGCCACATATCCGGGCGATCTCGCCGTGGCGCTTGCCGCCTTCGATGCCGTCATTCATCTCGGCAAGCGCCGGGTGGCGGTGGCGGATTTCTTCCTCCTGCCCGGCACCACGCCCGATCGCGAGCATGCGATCGAGGCGGGCGAGATGATCACCGCGATCGCAATCCCCGCCTCGCCCGCGGCGCAGCACTCCACCTATCTCAAGGTGCGGGACCGCCAGTCCTATGAGTTCGCCGCGGCAAGCGCCGCGGTTGGCATCGCCTACGAGGCGGATGGCCGGACGGTGCAGGATATCCGCGTGGCGCTCGGTGGCGTGGCGACGAAGCCCTGGCGCGCCCGTTCTGTCGAGGCCGCCCTTCGAGGCAAGCCCTTGGCGGCCGAGGCCGTGAGGCGCGCGAGCCTCCTGGCCGTGGAAGGCGCCGTCGATCGCGGCGCCAATCGCTTCAAGATCGAACTCGCGCCGCGCGTCGTCGCACGCGCCATGCTGTCCTTGGGAGAAAAGCCATGAACCTCGTCGAAGCCAGATCCAAGCATGGCGATGCCTCGGACGGGACAGCCGCAGGCACGGCGCTGGGGGCGCGGATATCCCGGCTGGACGGCCCCGCGAAGATCCGCGGCGCCGCCACCTATGCCCTCGAACACCGGCTCGCCAATCTCGCATATGCGGTCGCGGTGCAGAGCACGGTCGCCGCGGGCCGGATCCGCCGCATCGACACCAAGGAGGCCGAGGCAGCGCCGGGCGTTCTGCTGGTCCTCACCGCCGGGAATGCCTTGCGCCTCAATGCGGCCACCGACTGGTTGGGCACGCCTCCATCCGGTGACCCCTATCAGCCTTTTGCACGCGAGGAGGTCACCTATGTCGGCCAGCAGGTCGCTGCCGTCGTCGCCGAGACCCTGGAGCAGGCGACAGCCGCGGCGGCGCTGGTGAGGATCGACTATGACGAGCAGCCTCACATAGCCAGCCTCGAGGATCCCAGGGCCGGGGAGGGGATGCCCATCGATCCGATGACCATCGAATGGGGCGATGCCGAGGCCGCGCTTGCCACGGCGCCGGTTCGCATCGAGCAGGAATACCGGACCCCGCGCGAATACCACGCCACCATCGAGCCCCATGGGCTCATCGCCCAATGGGAAGGCGACAAGCTCACGGTCTGGGAGCCCAGCCAGTGGATCACCTTCATGGCGCGCAGCTATTCCGAATGGTTCGGCATTCCTTTCGAGAATGTGCGGCTGATCTCGCCCTATATCGGCGGCGGTTTCGGCTCCAAGGCCTTCGCTTATGACTTCGGTGCGATCGCGGTGATGGCGGCCAAGATGCTGGGCCGCCCGGTGAAGGTGGCGCTCACGCGGCCGCAGCTCTTCGATGCCATTGGCGGCCGCGCGGCGACGCGCCAGAGAATTGCGATCGGCGCGGATCGGACAGGCAGGCTGCTGGCCGTCCGCCAGCGCGGCACCAGCGAGACCTCCGTCGACGGCATGTGGGTCGAAGCCCTGAACTCGGCCATCTCCGTCATGTATGCAATGCCCAATTTCAGCTCGCGGCAGAATGTGGTCCGGGTGAACGCGGTCAGGCCGGGAGCGCTGAGAGCGCCCGGCGAGAATCCCAGCGCCTTCGGCATCGAATGCGCCATCGACGAGCTCGCCCATGCGACGGGCCTCGACCCGCTCGAGATCCGCTTGCTGAACTATGCGGAGCAGGACCCGCATGCGAAGAAGCCCTGGTCCACCCGCCAGCTCCGCGAGGCCTTCGCGGCGGGGGCCGAGGCCTTCGGCTGGTCGAAGCGAAACCCCGCGCCCCGATCGATGCGCGAGGGGCGGCAGCTGATCGGATATGGCCTTGCCGCCGGCACTTATCCCGTGCGTCGCACCCCCGGTGAGGCGCTGGTCCGCATCCTCGCCGACGGGACAGTCGAGGTCGCCAGCGCCAGCATCGACATGGGCACCGGCACCTACACGATCCTGGCCCAGACTGCGGCCGAGGCGATCGGCGTTCCCGTGGAGCGCGTGCAGGTGAAGCTCGGGGATTCCGCCCTTCCGCCTTCGCCGGTCGGGGGCGGCTCGCAGCTCGCCGGGCTGATGACCGGCGCCGTCTACAAGGCGGCGCTGGCTGCGCGGGAGGAGCTGATCGGGCTCGCGATCAACCACCCCGGCTCACCCTTCCGCGAGAAGCAGGCGAACACCCTTGCGATCGCCGATGGCCGCATCGCCTTGCCGCGGGAAGAATCCACCGGCATTACCATCGCCGAGCTCATGCGCCGGGTCGGCCGGGATCGGATCGAAGTGCTGCGCGACACGCTACCCGAGACGGTACGGAGCGCCGAGGAGCGCTTCAGGAACTACGCGACCATCACGGGCATGCTCTCGCCCAGCGAGGGCGATTATTCCCGGCACAGCTGGTGCGCGCATTTCATCGAGGTCCGGGTCGATGAGGATTTCGGCACGGTGCGCGTCGCGCGCGTGGTCTCGGCGCTGGATTCGGGCCGGCTCTACAACCCGATGCTCGCCGAGAGTCAATGGAAGGGCGGCATCGTCATGGGCATCAGCCAGGCGCTGCTGGAGGAAGGCGTCGTCGATCCGCGCCATGGGCGGGTGATGAACAACAATCTCGGCGACTATCTCATCGCCACCAACGCGGATATCCCGGACATCCAGGTGATCTCCGTCGGCATCCCCGATCCCCATTCCTCCGTCCTCGGCGGCAAGGGGGTCGGGGAGCTCAGCATCGTCGGCGTCGCTCCGGCCATCGCCAACGCCGTCTTCCACGCCACGGGCAAGCGCGTCCGTGAGCTGCCGATCACCTTGGAGAAGCTGATCTAGCCTCGCTTGTCGTAGGCCGAGGCAACACCCAATTGGGAGTGATCGGAACCAGACGCAGGAGGCGGAAATGAAGATCGGCATCATCGGTGCGGGCCAGATCGGCGGCACGCTGACGCGGCGGCTCACCGCGCTGGGGCACAAGGTCTCGGTCGCCAACTCGCGCGGACCAAAGAGTCTTGGGGGTCTTGCAGCGGAG